>DASRMY010000236.1:0-4050 GCA_035647695.1 Treponemataceae bacterium
AATTGCTGTCGAAGTTGATGATGACCCTCGTGCGGTTTATTTTAAACAAGTTAAATTTGGTATGTTTGCACGTATGGCTCTCATTGCGAAAATTACAGGAGTACTCTAATGCTTAATGTTGATACTATAAAAAATGGCTTGGTTATAGATCATATACGAGCGGGAAGCGGGTATAAAATTTTCACCTTGCTAGGTCTCGATAAAGATGTTTGTACCTGTGCCCTTATTTGTAATGTACCCTCAAAAAAATGTGGTCGAAAAGATATTATAAAAATTGATAACGTAATAAATCTAGATTTTTCTTTGCTCGGATTTATAGATCCTAATATCACGGTCAATACTATTACTAATGGAGGTGTTACTCGTAAAAAGCAACTATCGCTTCCTCCTAGTGTTGAAAATGTAATTAGATGTAAAAACCCTCGGTGCATTACAAGTACTGAAAAATATATTCCGCATATTTTTGTAATGGTTGATCGTAAACGTCGTGAGTATCGTTGCGAATATTGTGATGCCTTGTATAGAGCAGGTGTTGGAGAGGTTTTTTAAACTAATAAGGTGATATAAAAAAGGAAAAAAAATGACCGCAAACATACTTTTTATAAATGCTTTTTTGGTAGATGAAAATATCTCTTGTTCAGGTGCTCTTCTCGTAGATGCTAAAACTGGTCTTATTAAAGAAGTATATACAGATGCTGACGTTGTTAAAGATATAAAAAAATCAATGAAAGCTACTGTTATTGATTGTAAAGGCCTTACTCTTATGCCGTCTTTTATTGATATGCATGTGCATTTTAGAGATCCCGGCCAAACACAAAAAGAAGATTTACAAACTGGGTTATCTGCAGCAGTTGCCGGAGGGTATACGGCAGTTGTTGCCATGCCCAACACAAGTCCTATTATATCATCTGTAGATCAAGTTATTGCAAACGAAAACAGTGCTAAAAAAATAGATTTGGCTCAGTTGTATCAGGTAATTAGTATTAGTAAAGATTTTAAAGGGATGGATACGTCCCATTTAGATGAATTCTTAAAACATAAAAGCAAAACAACTAAAGTGATTTCAGAGGATGGGCATGATGTTTTATCGCCAAATATACTATTTGAAGCTATGCAAAAAGCTGCTAAGGCACAAGCGATTATTGCATGTCATTGTGAAGATCCTTTGCTTGTTAAACCTGCAAGGGAATACCGTGTGTTAGGTGATTTTGCTAAGGCAGAAGAAATATTAAAAAAAGCTGAAAATACGTACACAGAACGAAATATAGAGCTTGCTCAAAAAGCAGGCTGTCATATACATATATGCCATATAAGCACGTCTGGAGCAATTAGCGCAGTAAAAAAGGCAAAGGAAAGTGGTGTTAGGGTAACAGCAGAAGCTACCCCGCATCATCTTGCCCTAAATTATGAAGCAAATAGCGGTGGACATCAATTAGTAAATCCTCCCCTTAGAAGTGAAGAAGATCGGCAGGCTGTTATTACAGGGTTAAAAGATGGCACTATCGATTGTATAGCGACAGATCATGCCCCCCATACATTAGAAGATAAAAAAAATGGTGCTTGTGGCTTTACAGGTATTGAAGTAGCGTTTTCGGTAGTCAATACTTTTTTAAATGAAGGTTTGGGTAAAAATAGTTTTTCTTTGTCCGATATCTCAAAATATATGAGTGCTAATCCTGCACGAATACTTACTATTAATGCGGGGCAATTACAAAAAGGCTATGCGGCGAATTTAGTATTGGTTGATTCAAAAAAAGAATTTGTGGTAGATAGCACGTTTTTTTATTCAAAAGGTACGTATACGCCATTTGATAAAATGCGTTTAAAAGGTGTCATTTGTCAAACATGGAAAGACGGAAAAAATGTATATAGGCTAAAATAAAAAAAATGCCCAGGTTAACTACGGCACAATTATCATCTTGCTGCGGTTGCTTCCTTCCGGATCTGGCCGAGTTCACAAGCGATAACTTGCATAGCTCCTGGGCAAAACGGAGAGAACGGGATTCGAACCCGTGGTACGTTGCCGCACACAGCCTTTCCAAGACTGCACCTTCAACCACTCGGACATCTCTCCAAACAACTGCAAGTTGATTAGGTTTTTATTATAATCTAAAACTCCGTTTTTTCATTATCTAATGACTTACGGAGAGAGGGGGATTCGAACCCCCGGAACCTCGCGGTTCAACGGTTTTCGAAACCGCCCGATTCGACCGCTCTCGCATCTCTCCAGGCGGTAATCATTATGATATATTATCGAGAATAGGAGGAATTGAACCCCCGGCCTTCAGGTCCGCAACCTGACGCTCTATCCAGCTGAGCTATATTCTCAAAGACGGAGTAGGGGGGATTCGAACCCCCGATACCCGTAAGGGTATAACTCCTTAGCAGGGAGCCACCTTCGGCCTCTCGGTCACCACTCCAGATAATCTTGTACATAATTCTATGCAAATAAAAACAAGCTGTCAACCGTATCTTTCAATTTGCTAAAATAAAAAAAACGGAGCAGGGGGGATTCGAACCCCCGGAACCTCGCGGTTCAACGGTTTTCAAGACCGCCTCTTTCGACCACTCAGACACCGCTCCAGATAAGTTTGAGTATTGTATACTTTTTATAAACAATTTGTCAATTGGTAATTGTAACAATTGAAACATCTTTTTTAAATAGGCTTGCGTTAAACATAAAATTAAGAAGGATTAAAAATATGGAATGGTTTTAACTTGACAATATTTGTTGTTTTGTCGATAATAAAAAAAGCAATGAAAAAAATGGAGTTGTAACATGGTAATAAAACCAATGATTAGGAATAATATGTGTTTAAATGCACATCCTGCAGGATGTAAAAAAGGAGTGCAAGATCAAATTGCATATACAAAAACACGTACACAACAACGCAAAAATGGTACGTTAAAAGAAGCTGGAGTTAAAAATAGTGGGCCTAAAAATGTATTAGTAATTGGGTGTTCAACAGGATACGGATTAGCAACTCGTATTGCAGCAGCCTTTGGGTATGGAGCTAAAACAATAGGTGTTTCGTTTGAAAAAGCAGCACGAGAAAGAAAACCTGGTACACCAGGATGGTATAATAACCGTACATTTGATTCGGTAGCAAAACAAAACGGCCTTTTTTCTGCTACTCTTGAAGGTGACGCTTTTGCAGATGAAATGAAGCAAAATGTTATCGCACTCGCTAACGATACTAAAACGAAATTTGATCTTGTTGTGTATAGTTTAGCGTCCCCTGTTCGTGTAGACCCAGAAACTGGTGTTATGTATAAATCTGTATTAAAACCATTTGGAAAAACTTTTTCTGGTCCTACAATAGACCCTTTTACTGGAAAATTAGGCACCGTTTCTGCAGAGCCGGCAACTGAAGATGAGGCTGCTCAAACTGTCAAGGTTATGGGTGGTGAAGATTGGGAACGATGGATATCACATCTTTCTAAGGCTGGTGTGCTTGCAGATGGGTGTCTAACACTTGCATATAGCTATATTGGGCCCGAGGCCACTCAAGCGTTGTATCGAAAAGGTACAATAGGTAAGGCTAAAGAACATCTTGAAGCAACTGCAATTAGTTTAACAAAGGATATGACTGATATTAACGGAAGAGCTTTTGTTGCTGTAAACAAAGCAGTTGTAACTCGTTCAAGTGCAGTTATTCCAGTAATTCCACTATATATTACAAGTTTATTTGCTGTCATGAAAAAAGAAGGAAGCCATGAAGGTTGTATTGAACAAATGAACCGACTCATGGATTCAAAATTATACAGGGATGACAAAACCATTCCGACTGATCCAGAAAACCGCATACGCCTAGACGATTGGGAACTAGATCCTAAAGTTCAAGCTCAAGTTGATGCTCTTATGCCAAAAGTTACGAGCGAAAACAGCAATGAGCTTGTTGATTTAGAAGGTTTTAGACATGACTTTTTAGCAACAAGCGGTTTTGATATTGAAGGTGTAGATTACGAAGCGGATACAATTTGTTGCGATGATTTTTAAATAAAAAATGTAAAAATAACTAAAAGAGCAATTAGTATACTAGTTGCTCT
>DASRMY010000237.1:0-8273 GCA_035647695.1 Treponemataceae bacterium
GAATTGCAGGAAAAATGCTGTGGACATATCGCAAAGCTGGACTTGTGACTATAGCAAATAAAAAGGGAAACGCTTTTGTGTATAAAAAAACACCCTCTATATAAGAAGGTGTTTTTATGACTAAAAGTCTTTTGCTTACCAGTTATCATCCATATCATCTGGATCGCGATGCTCAATAGAGTAAAGATCTGTAATTGCACGCATATCATCAAAATAAAGATAATATGAACCAATAGCATATTCAGGATCACAATCTACTCGAAAACCAATGACTGATAATCCAGGACGGTCACCATGATATTCGCTTGATTGGACAATTCCACGTCTGCCATCTTGTGTAGGGGGAACAGCAACTTGCATTTTTTTCCAACCAGAAAACTGCAAACTTCCTAACCATAACTCAAAATTATTTCCATAATAATCACGTACAAGCAACGATAAGTCATGCGGTTTATTACGACCACAAACCCAAACTGAAATAACCTTTGTTACACCTTCTACAGGAAGAGGACGGGCAGATGTTACATAAAAAGAGTTAACCCCGCGTTTAAAAAACTCAGCTTTTACGCCATAAACCATGTCATCGGTTCGTTGCTGGTTATCAACATCTTCAAGTGGTTCTTTGCTGGCGGAACCACCTTCAAAAAGCCGACCAGATATTAAACCACTGTCTGCTGACATTCTAGAATTCCATTGGCCTTCTCTTTCAAAAAGATCTACCGAAACTTCGCGAAGTGCCATTTTTCCTGTATCATCACCTATCATTGTTGGATCTGGATCTGATAAACTTGTCACTCCCTGAGCAAAAACTAAAGCAGCAGACGCTAAAACTGCACATATTGCTATTATTTTTTTCATTGTGCGTTTCCTCCTTCTAGGGCATCAAAGTCTATGTTTCTTAGATTAAATCCATCATATACATTTGAATACGTATTTGTAGTATAGCGAAGATTATCAAAATAAATTAAAAAATTATCAACAGCTTCTCCTGGATCGGAACGAACATGAAAACCAACAAAAGTAATAGATTCTCTGCCACTGCGATATGATGATGTTTGTCTTAACCAACCTGGAATTTTTATAACAAGATTTCTCCAACCTTGAAAATTAAGCGAGCCTGCTGGTATTGAATGAACTCGACCATCGGCATCACGAACAAGTACATCTAGATAATATAAATAATTTGAACCCCAAACCCAAAAATCTATTTGGGTAAGAATTCCCTTTAAGGAAACTTCATAACTATCCATTTCTCCATTTTCATTTTCTTTTTGGGGAAATACTTCAAACCAGTTGTCTCCCTTCCTTTGAAAAGAAACCTGAACACCCAAAACTTTTGCATTTTGCCCTTTGTCTTCTGCAACTTCTTTTAGAGAATTCGGCATGCCATCCACATAACCATATTTTGGGAACCCCTCATCTACAAACCTACTGGTTATTACCCCCCAATTCCAATCAAATGCACCTGGTTCATCAAAATTATCAAGCATGATTGTCTCTACACTTTGAAATGTTTTGTTTGGGGCTGCAAAAACAGGCATAGCAAAACAGACAACAAGTGCAAAACAAGCAAAACTTAAACTGCAATGTTTCATCAAGAACTCCTTTTATATTTACATGTCGAAAAAAACCAATTCAGATATTACATCGGCTTAATTATATTTGTTCGACACATATTTGTCAAACTTATTATGAAGATTCTTATACATTTTCTCCATTTTCTTTTTTTCTGCTTGATTTTTTACCATTATTTGCATAATATGTACGTATAAATACCTATTCAAGGAGTCATGAATGACAAGTTATAAAGAATTGGGGCTTGTAAACTCAAAAAAAATGTTTGCAAAGGCTATTGATGGCGGCTATGCTATTCCCGCATACAATTTTAACAATATGGAACAGTTACAAGCAATCGTTTCTGCCTGTGTGGAAACAAAATCACCTGTTATTCTACAAGTATCAGCAGGAGCACGTAAATACGCAAATCAAACTCTTTTACGCTATATGGCACAGGGTGCTGTTGAATATGCAAAAGAACTTGGCTGTGAAAAGCCTCAAATTGTTTTACATCTTGACCACGGTACATCATTTGAGCTTTGCAAAGAGTGTATTGAGATGGGATTTTCTTCAGTAATGATAGATGGTTCGTCTCTTTCTTTTGATGAAAACTGTGAGCTTACAAAAAAAGTATGCGACTTTGCTCATGCTCAAAAAGATTATGTCACTGTAGAAGGTGAACTTGGTATTCTTGCTGGAGTTGAAGATGATGTTGTAGCCGAAGAAAGTCATTACACCCAACCAGAAGAAGTGCAAGAATTTGTAAAAAGGACAGGTGTTGATTCATTAGCTATTTCAATTGGAACAAGCCATGGTCGATCTAAATTTAAACCAGAACAATGCACAAAAAATGAAGACGGTTTATTAGTTCCTCCTCCGCTCGCATTTGATATTCTAGCAAAAATTGAAAAAGAACTTCCTGGATTCCCTATTGTTCTTCATGGCTCATCATCTGTGCCACAAGAGTATGTTAAAGAAATTGAAAAATACGGAGGAGAGCTAAAAGGCTCTATCGGTATTCCTGAAGACCAGCTTAGAAAAGCTGCAAAATCATCAGTTTGCAAAATCAATATCGACTCTGACGGCCGTCTTGCAATGACAGCAGCTATTAGAAAAGTTTTTGCAGAACAACCAGACGAATTTGACCCTCGTAAATATCTTGGTCCTGCACGTGAAAAACTTAAAAAAATGTATATGCATAAAAACAAAAATGTTCTCGGCTCTGCTGGTAAAATGTAAACAATAGCAAATGCAAAACAAGATTTAAATCCCACCTTCGCATTATATGGAAGGTGGGATTTTTTATATTTTAACATGGTCATTAATGTTTTTTCTCTCGCAAAAAAAAGCTTTGGTTATGCCATGAGTACAATCTTGCGTTAGATAATTAAATTGACACGATTACGGCTCCATATAAATCTTGTTTAATGATATACTTAGGAGGAGCCGTATAAATAATAAAGAGAGGTATTAGATTGAGAAAAACTAAAATTGTATGTACACTTGGACCAGCAACAGATAGAAAAGACATACTTGAAAGCCTTATAAAAAAAGGAATGAATGTAGCTCGGTTTAATTTTTCCCATGGAAACCAAGAAGAACATAAAAAAAGATTAACACTGCTTAACGACTTACGCAAAGGTCCATATCAATATACTGCAACACTGTTAGACACAAAGGGACCAGAAATAAGAATAGGTGTTTTTGAAAACAATAAAGTCAAATTAGAACAAGGCCAAGCTTTTACACTTACTGTTCGTGATGTTATAGGAACTAAAAACATTGTATCGGTTAGTTATAAGCATATTGTACATGACGTAAAAGCAGGTAATCATATTTTTTTAGATGATGGGCTTATTGATCTAAAAATTGACTCAATTACCGATACAGATATCCTTTGTACAGTACTCAATGGAGGGTACGTATCTAATAACAAGGGAGTTAATATTCCAGACACGCACTTGTCTATGGAATATTTAAGTAAAAGAGATAAAAGCGATCTTATTTTTGGCATACAACATGGGTTTGATTTTGTTTCTGCTTCTTTTGTTAGATCAGCTAGAGATATAAAACAAATTAGAGATTTTCTTGTGCAAAACGGTGGAGAAGAAATTAAGCTCATTTCAAAAATTGAAAACCGTGAAGGTGTAGATAATCTTGAAGAAATTATAAAAGAATCAGATGGTATAATGATTGCACGAGGAGATCTTGGAGTAGAATTACCCATTGAAGAGATCCCAATAGTACAAAAAAGAATAATTAAAATGACTCGAAGTGTTGGCAAACAGGTCATTACTGCAACTCAAATGCTTGATTCGATGATGTATAAACCTCGCCCAACACGAGCAGAAGCAGCTGATGTTGCCAATGCAATCTATGACGGCACAAGCGCTATTATGTTATCAGGGGAAACTGCAGCAGGAGATTATCCTGTAGAAGCCCTGACAACTATGATAAAAATTGCTAAAAAAGCAGAAGAGGCCATAGATTATAAAACCAGATTTTTTAGCCGTAAAATTAATAAGAACTCTGACATAACAGAAACAATTTCTCACGCAACAGTAACAACAGCTCTAAACTTAAACGCAAAGGCTATTCTCACATTAACCGAGTCTGGAAATACGGCAAGAATGGTTTCAAGATACTGTCCCGCATGTATTATTGCAGGTTGTTCTACCCATCTTAAAGTATGCAGACAATTAAGCTTGAGCTTTGGTGTAATGCCTATAATGTTTTTAGAAAAACAGAATATTTTGGACCTTTTTGAATATGCTATAAACGAAACAAAAGAACAAGGTTATATTGAAAAAGATGATATTGTTGTAATAACTGCTGGAATACCCTTAGGATATTCTGGAGGCACTAATATGATTAAGGTACAAACTATTACATAATTTTTATCGTATACTTGTACTTTTTTTAATTCTTTTGCTATTATGCATCAATATGGTTAAAGCTACAATAAAAGATACAGATTTACTACAGCATATAGACAGCCTCTACAAAGACGAAATGGAAATTTTTACTATGGCTGATGGCTTATATAGAGGTGCTTTTTTTCATGGAACTAGCTTTGTAAATCAAATGCGTGCTCAGCATAATTTGGGCATACTAGAAACAATGATTTTAGGGCAAGCCTCTTTATGTGCAGCCCTTATGATTGCCACAATGAAGGGTCGTGAGCAATTACTATTTCGTTACGATTGCACGGGTCCAGCTGCTGGTTTTTCGGTCGAAGCAGATTCTACTGGCTGGGTTCGCGGTTTTTTGCTTCAAAACCCTATTCCAATAGAAAAACCATTAGAAAACTGGAATCTTTCTCCTTTTATAGGCTCAGGTACAGTACGTATTTTTCGTTATACCGAAGGAGCAAAAACACCTCAAAAGGGCACAACAGAAATTAAATACCAAAACATTGCAAAAGATGTAACATGGTATTATTTACAATCTGAGCAAACTCCGACTGCCTTTAATACCAGTATTCAACTTGACAAAAAAGGACGTGTTATTGGAGCTGGTGGGCTTTTTTTGCAGCGAATGCCAATAATAGGAGGCAAAAAAGATTTTTGCGAAGATGAAACAGATGCTATAACGCTTCGCGTTGAAAATGCCTTAAACGCTGCACCTTCATTTGGAGAATGGTTTAGTCAAAAAGGTAATTTAGAAGATATTATTTTTGGCCTTTTTCGAGAATTTAAACCTCTAAAAGCGCTTACTCGCCAAATATTATGGGAATGTCCTTGTACAAAGGAATCTTTTTTACAATCAATAAAACATCTTACAAAAAATGAAGTAGATGCTATTATAAAAAATGGAACAGAACCGCTTGAAGTCGTTTGTCATAATTGTGCAAGTGTCTACTCGTTTGCAACAAAAGAGCTTTAGCTATGCTGTTTATTAATAAAACGCAAAACTATTTGAAAAAATAAGGCTTTCTGTTATACTTTTGACAATATGAAAACAGTAAAAAAAGTACGCCTTGTTTTTTACAGTATCGCCCTTCTAATTCTCGTATTAAGTTTTGGCATAAATGTATACATGTGCTCGTATGCAAAAAAATATATTATTACCTCTTTTGAAGAATTGCCCCAACCGAAAGGAGAACAAGGATGGACATGCCTTGTTCTTGGTGCGCAAGTAACTGGTACAACTCTTTCTCCTGTTTTACATGACAGAGTCGAAGCAGGTATACAGGCGTTTTCAAATAAAACCGTACAAACGCTTTTGCTTTCTGGTGACCATGGAAAACAATGGTATGATGAGGTAAATGCGATGAGAGTACATGTGCTTAAAAACTACCCTGAACTTGATAGAGAACGCATTTTCCTAGATCATGCAGGTTTTGATACCTATGACAGCGTACGAAGAGCCGAAAAAGTGTTTTGTGCACAAAATCTAGTTATATGCACACAAGAATTTCATTCTTTTAGAGCTATCTATATTGCACGAAAACTTGGTATACATTCATATGCTTATGCTATCGACCAAAGCAAATACTCAAGAGAATGGCAAGTATCGTGGGCATGTAGAGAATTTTTTGCTAGAGTAAAATCTTTTTTTGAAACCATAGTACGAAGGGCACCAAAATATGTGGGTAAAGAAATTTCAGTTAATGAGAGTGGTCTTGAGACATGGGACTTAGGAAAATAGCCTTTTCTAAATCAACTTGTGCACATTCTTCTGAAACATTAACAGCCTGCCCATTACGCAAATAAAACAACCAACATTCAATATGTTCAACAGGACTATTTCTCATTTGTGCCATAGCACGACGATATGCCGCTAACTGCACAAGATGAATGTTAGGACTTACAATTTTATCTGTTTTAAAATCCAATAGAACAAAGCCACCGTTTTTTTTCTCAAAAACAAGGTCTATACTGCCATTCACAATAATTTTTTTCTCATTTTTTCGTACAAGCATTTTAAACGCATACTCTGTTTTTTTCCACATAGCTTTTTTTGCTGCCATACCTAAAGCCGAAACCATAAAACTCTTTGTCATTTCACGTGCACTTTTTTGTACTATTGTTAATTGCTTAGTGCTAAGTTGAGATGATATTTTAGGGTTATTTTTAACTGTTTGTCCAGTAAAAGCTGCCTCAACATAGGCATGGGCAAATGTACCAAAATCTGTATAATCAAAATCGGCAACCGTATTTATAATCCTGTCTAGGTCGCTGTAGTTAGAATCATCTTTGTTTAATGCTACTACATTAACATTTGAAATTTCTTTTTGAGGTTCTACTTTAAGTTGCGAGGGACTACGATACATGTTTTCTATTTTAGGTGTTTGCACAATTTCAGCCTGCTCATAAAGTGGCTTAGATATCTTTTGAACTTCCTTTACATTTAAACCTGCACTTTTTTTATGCATCTTTGCCTGTTCTTCTAACAAGCTTCTGCGACTTAAACGCTCAATAGGCTCTAGCGTAACGGGTGGGATTTCTGTATTACAAAACTGCAGCAAAACAGGTAGTAAAAATGAAAACATTTTATTATTAGTAATCCCATACTGAATTTCTGTAAGGAACGTATCATCTTTTTGCTTTTTTGAATCCGAAGTGTGTTTTTTCATAAGTAAGGCTAAAACTTCTTCTAAATTTTCAGTTTGCGTCCCTTCTTTTAAGGAATAATGACCTGTTATATATAATTCTTTTTCTGCCCGTGTTGAGGCAACATATAAAAGTCGTCGCAACTCAGCTGATGCTTTTTGATTTTGTATTTTTGACATAGAGTAATAAAACCAATTCTTTTTTCCGTCTTTAATTGTAACTGGGACAGGGAAATTTAATGACATCCCATTTTTTTCATCGTAAAAAGCAAGAGAATTATTTGTATCTCGTCCGCCACTGTCATTTACCGCGCATACAAAAACAACAGGAAATTCAAGGCCTTTACTTTTATGAATACTCATTAGGTGCACGGCTCCTTCTCGTTCTAGTGGAATATCCATATCTTCGAGCCTATTTTCTTGGTCTTTAAGTTCAGCAAGTTGTTCTATAAAAGCAGAAAGGCCACCACCATCTTGATCGATAGTTCTTGCTAATTCAAAAAGATAATCATAGAGTTCTGAAAAAAGGGAGACTTCTAAATTCCATGCACATTCAAAACGATACCCTTCGTTATACCATAAAAAAGATAGTAGTTGGGTACAGGACAAATTTGAAGCCTTATCACAAAGAGTATCATATCGTTCAAGCCCATCGCTGTATTTTTTAGCATCAGCACCACAGAGATTAGCCCCATGTTCATTAGTAAACAAAATTGTATTTTTGTTTTTGTTGCCCTCGCTCGTTTTTTTTACAGCCAATAAACAAGCTGTAAGCCCCGCAGGTGATATACGTATAAAAGGCGAACGCAATACAGCTGCATAGGCCGCTACATCTTGAGGATACACCACGAGCCTTAAAAGTGCATATATGTCGTTTATAGGTGCATCCCCAAAAAAATTAGTTATACTTTCGGATGTATAGGATATACCAAGTTGCCGCAAGTACTTTTCATATACATTTTGTCTAGAATACGACCTAAATAATAATGCTATATCACCTGGCTTATACTGGCATGTGGAGGCAGTCGTATTGCCAATTAGCTCACTAATTTTTTTCGCTGTAAAAAATGCAATAGTTTCGTTTTTAGAAAGAACTTTATCTATATCATCTAAAGAATCGTTTTTACTATCTTTTGAATCATCATATAGGCAAATATGAATA
>DASRMY010000238.1:0-16298 GCA_035647695.1 Treponemataceae bacterium
AAAAAAAGAGCGCTGAAAAAATCAGCGCTCTTTTTTTTAGTTTATCTAACTAATAGCTTGTTCAGTCTTTTTACAAAATCAGATGGATCTTTTAATTCTGCACCACCCACTAAGAGAGCCTGGTCTAAAAGAACAGCAGAAATGTCGGCAATTGTTTCCTCATCCTCCGTATTGGTAAGTTGCTTTACAAGTGCATGATCACCATTAACTTCTAAAATTGGCTTAACTTCCATGCCTGGCATACCCTGTCCCATTGCTTTCATCATGCGTTCCATTTGAATAGATGGATCGTTTTCGTCCACAACAATACAGCACGGGGAAGCAGCAAGCCTTTTTGATAAAACAACATCTTTAACACGGTCACCAAGAGCTTTTTTTATTTTTTCTACAACAGGCTTAAAGGCTTTTGCTTTTTTCTCAGCTTCTTTTTTATCAACACCAAGCTCTTCATCGCTACCAGCACGATTTATAGCTTTTAAGTCCCATTCTTTGTATTTTGCAAGCGCAGGTATTACTATGTCATCAATTTCGTCCGCCATAATAAGTACTTCAACGTCCTTTGCCTTGTATGCTTCTAAAAGAGGTGAGTTACGCAGTTGTTCTTCATCTGTACCAGAAATATAATAAATAGCTTTTTGGTCGGGCTTCATTCTTTGTACATAGTCTGCAAAGCTAGTCCATTGATCAACACCAATCCCATTTTTATCAGTAGATTTAAATCGAATAATTTCGCAAAGGTCATCACGGTGTGCAAAATCAGAATATAATCCTTCTTTTAGTGGGCGGTTGTATTCTCGCACAAAGGTATTCCATTTTGAAATTTTAGCCTGGGCTTTTTCATTTTTCTTTTTTTCTGCATCAGATAATTCTTTATCATCTTCTACAGCAATAAGGTCTTGTTTTGCCTTTTTAGCAGCCTTTGCCATTTTGTTAAATTCGCCAAGGAGTTTTTTAATAGAAGCCTCTTTTATGCTAGTAAGAATCTGGTTTTGCTGTAAAATTTCTCTGCTAACATTTAAAGGAAGATCTTCCGAATCAATTATACCCCGTACAAAGCGCAAGTATGGTGGAAGTAATTCTTTTTCATCATCAGTAATAAAAACACGTTTTACATACAGTTTTATACCGCTTTTATAATCAGCTTGAAACATGTCAAAGGGAGCTTTTTCAGGTACATAAAAAAGAGTGGTGTATTCTTGTGTTCCTTCAGCATGAGTATGAATATGCATGAGAGGGTCAGTCATATCGTGAGAAAGGGTTTTATAAAATTCATTATAATCTTTAGCTTGTAAACTAGATTTTTGTCTTTTCCAAAGTGCACTGGCAGTATTTATTTGTTCTGTTTTTGGTTCTTTTCCTGTTTCTTTTCCTTTGTCATCATATTCTGTTTTAATATAATGTAAGAAAATAGGGAAACCTATATGGTCAGAGTAACGTTTTATAAGTTCTTCAATTTTCCAGCGGGATGCATACCCTGTGCTCTCATCGTTTAAATACATAATAATTGCAGTACCAAAAGAGTTTTCTTTGTCAAAGCCATATTTTTTAGCGTCTTCATTATCTGTAACAAGCTTGTCCAAATCATAGCTTTCGGTACCATTACTTGACCATTTATAAAGGTTTTTTTCTCCAGCTTTACGGGTAATAACATCTATCTTTTTTGCTGCCATAAAAGCTGAATAAAAGCCAACTCCAAACTGACCAATAAGATCTGAATTTTTTGCAGCATCTGGTCCTAATTTGGACAAAAAGTTTTTTGTTCCAGACTGGGCAATTGTACCTAAATTTGTGGTAAGGTCTTCCTCACTCATACCCAAGCCGGTGTCACGTACTGTAAGGGTTTTTGCATCTTCGTCAAAATATAAATCGATTCGTCCATCAAATTTAATATTTTTAAAAGATTCGTCAGAAACTGTAAGATATTTTAGTTTATCAAGTGCATCAGATGCGTTTGAAACTATTTCGCGTAGAAAAATATCTTTGTTTGAATAAAGCGAATGAATAATGAGTTTAAGAAGTTGGGAAACTTCTGTTTGAAACTGATGTTTAGCCATATTGAGCAAAACTCCTGTATAAATATAGAATTGTATTTTTCGGAAGAATTCCGATATATTCAATTTACTAATAAAACAGCCTTATCGGCAATAGAAATATTTAAAAAGCAGCTATCCGTTGACAAAACACGAGTGTTCTGCTTTAATAATATGCAATGATAAAAGCAATACTGCATTTACACGTTCATCATTCTCATAAAAAAAGTGGATGGGGGATGTGTTAGTTTTATAGCTGTAAAACAGCTCTAAAAAATGAAGCCGTAACCTGTTCGCTATTGCGATGTAGGGAGCGGCTTTTTTTATTGTTGCAAAATACTTTATTTAGAATCTAGGAGCGTAACGCATGGAAAAATTGAAAATTTTATTACCAAAGGGCAGAATTTATGAAAATGTTATAAAGCTTTTTGACGGGGCTGGTATTACAATTTCATTGCCAGAGAGAGCATATCGACCAACGGTAAACCAAGATGATTTAGAGGCTAAGGTTATGAAGCCTCAAAATATAGGCAAATTATTAGAACTTGGTGCTCATGACATTGGTTTTACTGGTCGGGATTGGATAGATGAGACAGATGCTGATGTAGAAGAAATCTTAGATTTGGGCTTTGACAAGGTTCGACTTATAGCTGCTGTGCCTGATGAAATTGACGATAGTTTTATTTATGATAAAAGAGTAATTGTGGCGACCGAATATGATAAAATTGCGCAACGTTGGTTAGATAAGAAAAAAATAAATTCGCTTATAGTTCATACAAATGGTGCAACAGAAGTTTTTCCGCCAGATGATGCAGATATGATTATTGACAACACTTCGACAGGACGCACACTTAAAGAAAATGGTTTGCGTATTGTAGACACCATTATGACTAGTTCGACTCGGATGTTTGCGTCAAAAGAAGCCTTAAAAAACCCTGATAAAAAACAAAAAATAATGGAACTAAAAATGCTTTTTGAAGCGGTCTTAGAAGCTCGTGACAAGGTTATGCTAGAGATGAATGTAATCGTTTCAAGCTTTGAAAAACTTGTTAAGGCTATACCTGCAATGAGGAGTCCTACTGTTTCTCCCTTGTATGGTGATGATGGGTATGCAATAAAAGTAGCTGTGAAAAAAAGCGAAGTGCCAGTATTGCTTCCAAAACTAAAAAAACTGGGAGCAACTGATATCTTAGAGTACGATTTACGTAAAGTTCTTTCATAAAAAACACATAAGCTTTAAATAGGAGATAGGTATGGCACGTATAGCGAGCGTAAAGCGAGAAACGGCAGAAACTCAAATAGAATTAACACTTAATCTTGATGGTACAGGAGAGTGTTTGGTAAAATCGCCAATTGGTTTTTTTAATCACATGCTTACTGCTTTTTGCAAACATGGTTTGTTTGATTTAAGTGGAGTTCTTGTAGGCGATTTAGAGGTAGATCAACATCATCTCATAGAAGACACTGGTATTGTACTTGGTCTATGTTTTGCCAAGGCCCTTGGCGATTGTGCGGGTGTTTTTAGAAGCGGGTCATGCTTATTTCCTATGGACGAAAGTTTGTGCCGCGCTATTGTTGATTTTGGCGGGCGTCCTTATCTTGTAAGTAATTCAGAATTGTCAGGAATTCCCTTAGTTTCTAACGACAAAAGCTTTCAAACAGATTGTTTTGAAGACTTTTGGCAAGGCTTTGTTTCAACGGCACGATGTAATTTACACCTAGACATCTTACGTGGCCGCAGTGATCATCATAAAATCGAAGGGCTTTTTAAAGCTGTAAGTAGAGCAATTAGAGAAGCGGTTTCTATCGATACAAGACGTATGGGAAGTATTCCCTCGACCAAAGGTGTCATTGTATAGCCTACGTTTATATATAGTATCTAATCTCTTTGTGGTCTATCATTTTTTGCTTGTATGCGATCAGATAACTGCAAAAAATAGCAACTGCCGCATCCATTGCTGCCGCAAATGCACAGATAATGCCTGCGGCGGGCTTTAATAATAAATAACCTGCTTCAAATCCGCGTCCGTACATATGGCAAAGTATTGTGAGTGCTGTAAAGCAGCCGCCAACAGGGAGCCCCCCAAGGCAAAAGGAAATAAAAAAAGAAACTGCTGCAATCCAACAAATATCAACAAACGAAATACTTAAACTTGAGTATGATCGCAAAACAACAACAAACGAAATTGCAATTGTCATAGCAGAACCACTTCTTACAAAGGTTGAAAAAACAGGAAGAGTTATTATTCCATTTCGTCGTCTTATGCCTAAGCTTTCATGTGCATGTCGAATATTAAGTGGAAGGACAAAGTTAGCATCTCCAGAAAAAAAGGCAGCTAGAATTGAGGTAATAGATGCATAGAGAACTTTGTAAGGATGTGGTTCCTTGCAAATCAATCTAAGCATAAGGGGTAAGATTCCTGCAGTGACCAAAACAAAATCTACTATAAGAAGAATAAACAACCCATTGTAAGTACCAGATTGGATAACGTCAAAAAACGTGATAGTCCACGTGCACGTAATGGCAATCATCCCGACAGCGATAATATCTGTAAAAAAACAAAGAATTTGGTAACAAACATTTGAAAGAGAATCAAACAAGGTAAAAGCAGCCTTTGCCCTAATTCTATCTGAAGCAAACCCAGCACCAGCAAATCCTGCTAAAACATAGAGAGGCAGCAAAAAAACACCATCTAATAAACCATTTATACCATTGTAAGGAAATATGCTCAGCAACGCTGCTTTTAGATTTAAACTTGTCGTTTGCGAAACTTTTTCTACAGAGATGGGAATTCTTGGTAATTTTACAAAAATAACAGAAACAAGACCGATAACAACCAACAAGGCTGAAACAGCAAACCCAGTGACAAGAATTCGAAGAAGAATTTTAAGCAATTGGTTAGATTCGTAAAGTTTACAAACTGCAACAGTCATACTAAAAAACAAAAGAGGAAGAAGCATATAGCGTCCAGCCCGTATTGAGAATTCGGTAAAAAAATGCAAAAGACTTGTTGCTAGAGTTGATTCAAAAGAAAAAAAAGCTGCCATTAACAAACCAAGGGCACAACCTAATAAATATTTAATCCATATTTTCATACAAAAAAGAATACCCTATGGCACTGGTACAGTCAACTGGATTGTGTTATTCTTTTTGTATGATGAAAACAGTAGTTATAAGTGGAAATGAATATCCAGCAACAGCAGCGTTGGTACAGTCTGCTCTAGATGCTGAAAAAAATGTTATGGTTGCCGTATCCGATAGCAATACAGAAATTCAAACTCCAGGAAATGAAGCCACCTCGTATGTATGGCATAAAACGTCACCTGTTTCTGCACGTTCTTTATTACTAGAAGCCGAGAATAAATTTGAAAGCATCGATTGTGGGTTTATTGTTTTTGATTCAGAAGTTTTCTTTTCAAAATTTAATGTGTTTACACTAGAAAACATTTCTAGAGGCAATGACGAAATGCTTGTATCTATGCAATATCTCACATATGAATTTATAAAGCGTTTTGAACTAGCAAAAAAGGGGATGCTTTGTTTTGTGTTGAACCCAGTAATGTCTATCGCAGAGATAACGCGCAATGTTCGGTCTGCTCAGAATGCCGCTCCTCTAACGGCTCTTACAGCTGCAGCTGAAGCTGCTTTTAGAGCCTTTGCCGAAAACATAGCAGCAGTAAGTGTTGGCAAAGCCTATAAAACACTTCTTGTAGAACGTGGGATTGAAGACAGAGAAATTTTTTCAAAATGGCTTATAGCATATGCAGATCAATATTATACGGTTAAAAAAAAGATTTCTGCAAAAGACTCAATAAAATGGTTGCGCTCGGGAGCAAAAAGCCCTGCTTCGCGCTCCTTTTTTTCACGCTAATATAAAATCAACTATCTATTGAAGAAAAAGCCATTGCAATTTACAATAACAGATTATGCATAACTCTCAAAACAAACCACTTATTGTTCAAAGTGATAAAACCATACTACTTGATGTCCACGCTTCTGGAGCAGAAAAATGTCGCAACGAGCTAATTCCTTTTGCAGAGCTTGAGCGTTCTCCAGAACATTTGCACACGTATCGTATCACAGCCCTTTCTCTATGGAACGCAGCGAGTGCAGGATTTTCAGCATCTCATGCTATTAGCGTATTGCATAAGTATTCACGTTTTACAGTACCTGAGTCAATATGTATGTGGATAGAAGAAATTGCAATGAGGTTTGGCAAACTATGTCTTGTGCCTGGTTTTACAGATGAGATGGGTATTGAACATTTATATCTGATAACAGAGTTTGCTCTTGTGTTTAAAGAAATTGATGCGACCAGAAGCATGAAAAAATATTTGCAAAAAATTAGTAATACCCTTGTTCTAGACGGAAAAGAAAATCTTTATGCTTTTAGTTTGCTTTTGACTGATAGAGGAACGGTAAAACAAGCCTTGCTTTCTTTAGGGTGGCCGGTTAAAGATGAAGTGCCGTTAAAAGATGGAGATCCATTAGATGTTTCGCTTAAAAAAACAACAAGTACAGAAAAACCACTGCAAATACGTGATTATCAAAAAGAAGCTGCTGAATCGCTTGTTGGCGACTTAGGACCAGGAACTGGTTTTGGAACAATCGTTCTTCCCTGTGGAGCAGGGAAAACTATTGTTGGTATGATTATAATGGATATGCTCAAAACTAATACTCTTATTTTAACAACAAATATATCAGCTGTGCATCAGTGGATTGACGAACTAATCGATAAAACAAATTTAACAGCTGAGCAAATAGGCGAATATACAGGAGAGCGTAAAAAAATAAAACCAGTAACGGTTGCAACCTATCAAGTTTTAACATGGCGGCCTAGCAAAAAGGAGCCTTATCCACATTTTCAATTATTTAGAGAACGTGCTTGGGGTCTTATTATTTATGATGAAGTTCATCTCTTGCCTGCTCCTGTTTTTAGAGTTACAGCAGAATTACAAGCAGTACGAAGAGTGGGTTTAACAGCCACGCTTGTTCGTGAAGATGGTTGTGAGGGTTATGTCTTTAGTCTTGTTGGCCCAAAACGATATGATGTACCATGGAAAGAACTTGAAAGCACTGGATGGATAGCAGAAGCAGAGTGTATTGAAGTTCGACTTGATTTAGATGAAGCTGTCGAAATTGAGTATGCAATCTCAAATTCTCGTAAAAAACATCGTATTGCAAGTGAAAACCCTGCAAAAATGAAAATTGTAAAGCAATTGGTAGAACGTTATAAAGAAGATCAAATACTTATAATTGGGCAATATTTAGATCAATTATATAAGATAGCAAAAGAATTAGAATTGCCTGTTATTTCTGGGAAAACGCCAAGTGCTAAGCGAGACGAAATTTTTGCTGCTTTTAGAACAGGTGAGTTGAGAGTGTTGGTTGTTTCTAAAGTTGCAAATTTTGCAATAGATTTACCTGATGCAAGCATGGCAATTCAGGTTTCTGGGACGTTTGGGAGTCGACAAGAAGAAGCTCAGCGTCTTGGTAGGATATTACGACCAAAAGATCGGTTAGCACGCTTTATAACTCTTATTACTCGTGGAACATTAGAAGAAGATTTTGGAGCTAATAGGCAAAAATTTCTTGCAGAGCAAGGGTATACATATCGTTTAGTTCGATCTGTCGAAGAAATACCAGATTATCTAGAGGATTGCTATAACAGTAAAAAAAAGGGGGACGCTGAATGACTGCTAAAAATCCTTATGTGAATGATATATTGCAATGGCGTGATTTTCTAAGCAAAATGCCAGATCATCATTTTTTTAATTTATTGCGAATGTATTTGGGTGATATCAAAACTCCATTTAATAAGCAAACCCTTATTGAACAGCTAGGTGCCTTTTTACGGCAAACTGAAAACCAACAAAACATTGTCAGATTGCTTTCAAAAACAGACATTCTCCTTATTGCAGCAATAGATGCATTATCAAAGCCAACACAAGAAAAACTATTAGTTTTTTTTGGCGTAGAATTTTCTTTTGGTGAACTGTATGAGCGATTAATGAATCTGGAAGAAAGATTGCTTGTTTTTCGTGTAGCTGATGGTGACTCAGAGAGGGTGTTTAAAGTTACTCCTCTCTTACGCGCTGTTTTAAATCCCCTGTTGACTGCTGATGTCTTAACTCCAAACGCAATTATTCAATCTACTTTTGACGCTCAAGGCAGAGAAAAGCTTTCGTTTTCTTTAGTTGGTGCGTGGTTTTCTTATCTTGAACAAAACCCTGATCTTTGCAAGGCAGATGGGGCATTTAAAAAAAAGACATTGTCGCAAATAAAATCTGTTTTCCCAAGCATAGAAAACGCAGATATGTTACTTCTTCTTACAAACGCCTTTCATAACTTACAGCTTTTTCATTCTGTAAAAGGAGCATATAAGCCGGTTATTAAAAACTGGCAAAATTTTTCCCTTATGGATAAGCAGACACAGTTTTCGTATGTTTGTGCAGGTGCTTTGGGTCGATATTCTCGAGAGCAACTCCATCTAAACGCACAGCTTGTATATGATATTTTAAGTTGTTTATGTGAAAACAACTTTACAAAAAAGGTTCTTATTCGTGCAGGATATTTACAAATGCAAAACAAGGCAAGAGTAGATATGAATTTTGTAAAAAAAGGGCGTTTTGCCACAATGGTTAAAAAAAAGCTTCCAAACCCAATATTAGATAGTAAATCAACAAACGAGAATAAAACAAATGATGTAGCAAGATTACTGTCTATTATGCAAATGTTTCGATTGCTTGAATGTGTGGGTAAAACAAAAAACGGAAAAAATGTCTATCATGCTGCTACAGAGCTTTGCGAAGCTCAAAATAATAGCCACGCAAAACCACCTTTAAAAGAATCTAATGTTCGTGGTTCAATTGTAATAAACGCTGGTTTTTCTGTAACTATTTTGCAAGAGCTTTCAATAGCTTCTTTGCTTGATATTATTCGTTGTATGGAAATTGTAAGGCTTGATGGAATTGCTGAATATAAAATAACACGACAATCTTGTATGCGATGTTTTGATGAGGGTTTTTCACCTCAAAAAATAAAAGCTGCGCTAGCTCCAACTCTTGCACATGAAATGCCACAAAATTTACAGTTTTCACTTGATGATTGGTACAAAAATTATTGTTCAACATCCTTATACAAAGGCTATGTTTTAAGTGTAGATGCAGAAAAACAGAATTTAATAAAAAACATGCCAGGGTTTTCTGAATATATAATAAAAGAACTTGGTCCAGGCATATATTTATTAGATTTTTCGAGTGATGAAGAAGCAGAGTCAGTAATTTCAAAAACAAGCCTAGATTTTATAGGTGCGGTAAAAAAAACAAAAAAAAGTGTAACTCAGGCCGTTCCGTATTCGCAAATAAAACCAACACAAAAAGACAAAAAAAATGTTACTGTTGAAAAACAAAGCAAAAAAGATTCTGTAGGTGTACCTAAAGATTTTTTAAATGACCTTAAAAACAAGGTTTCTAAAAAAAATCTTAGCGAAGAACAAGAGGACGGTCTTTTATCAAGAATACATCGTAAAATAATAGTCAATGAAGAGCAACTTAGGGCTGATTCTGTGAGACCTGAAAAAATTGAAGCATCAGGAATGGATTTTTTAGGGAAAGTGCATGTAGTAGAGCATGCGTATTCGTCTAAGAGTCTATTAAAAATAAATGTAAATAAGACTGCTGCTATAAATGGACAAACTGAACTTCTAGGCGTACCACTTTCAATAGAAAAAAAAGATGATGATATGCATGTTACACTTCAGATTGAACCATCTGGCGAAATAACCATACTATCTATAGGTCAAGCTAAAAGTGTAAAAAGAATTCGTGGAGCAATTTTCAAAGAGCATACATAGCAAAAAGCTGTAAACAAGGAGATAAAATGAATAAAGGAACAAAAACACTCTTAATTGTAGTTGGATTAATTGCAGTAGCAATTATAGGAAGCTGTAGTTTTTATAAAAACACGTATAATGCTATGGTTAGCATGGACGAAGGAGTAAATGCTTCTTGGAGTCAGGTTGAAAATCAATACCAGCGACGGCTTGATCTAATACCAAACCTTGTAGCAACTGTTGGCAAATATGCCGACCATGAAGCGTCTGTCTTTACAGATGTAGCAGAAGCACGAGCCTCTGCTGGTGGTGTAATGCAAATGAGTGACAGTTTATTAGAAGATCCAGAGGCTTTTGCACGTTTTCAAGAAGCACAAGCGTCTTTGGGGGGTGCTCTTACAAGACTGCTTTCTGTAACAGAAAACTATCCTGAGCTTAAAGCGAATGAACAATTTATTACTTTACAAGACCAATTAGAGGGAACTGAAAATCGTATTTCAGTAGAACGCAAGCGATTTAACGAAACTGTTAGATCGTATAATACATATATACGAATGTTTCCTAAAAACATAATAGCAAACATGAGTGGATTTAGACAAAAAGAATATTTTAAAGCGCAAGTTGGTGCAGAAACTGCTCCAAAAGTAGAGTTTTAAGGGGTAGTATGAAAGGTTCAAAATATGTTGAAAAAGTGCTCAAAAGCGCAGGGTTAAAAGAAGAAGATCTCGATAAAATAAAAGAAACAGTAAATAAAGCTGAACAAAAGACAAATGGGGAAATTGCCATAGCTTTAACACCAGCAAGTCATGCATATTCTTTTTGGGAGATTATGTTTGCATTTGTCGCAGGTGTTCTTGTTTTTTGTGTAATGCTTCCTTTTGCTAATACTATTAACAGCTGGGGAGAATTGCATGTGTGGACAGGTCTGCCTGCATGGTACCTTCCTGGCTTTTTTGGTATTGTATTTATTCTTGTTGTTGGATTTGTTTTTATGGTTGTTAATATTCCAATCTTTAATCGTTTAATAATTCCTAAACAAGCTCAAACAGCTGCGGTAACACGAAGAACGGCACGACATTTTACAGAAAGTGGTGTATATGCAACCAAAGAAAATTCAGGAATATTGATATTTATGTCACTTTTAGAACGAGAAGTAAGAATTATAGCCGATTTTGGTATTTCGACAAAAATTAATCAACAAGAATGGGATGCTCTAGCTGCTGGTCTTGTTAGTGGGTTTAATTATAAAAGCAAGCTAAGTGCAGGAGAAGCAATTATAAAAACCGTCGAAAAATGTGGCGTTTTATTGTCTCAGCATTTTCCGCCATTAGAAGAAAATCCCAATGAATTAAATGATGGCCTTGTTATTCTGCCAGCAGGGGAGTAAAGATGAGATATTTAGAAAAAAACAGCCCAAAAACAAAGAATTTTATCAGTCGGTTTTTGCCTCTTTTTTATGCATCTTTCCTATTGTGTTTTTGTCTTTTTCCTCTCGCTGCCACGCCTAATATACCAAATCAAACTGCGTGGGTTATGGATTCTGCTTCTATTATGTCTGCAAGCGAAAAAGCGAGCCTCGAAAAATATTTGATTAATCTTGATGAAAAAACGAGTATTCAAATTGCTGTTTTTACTGTTGGCTCTCTTAATGGGTACCCAATAGAAGACTATTCTCTAGCTGTGGCCGAAAAATGGCAGCTAGGTCAAAAACAAAAAGAAAATGGCGCTCTTTTATTTGTGGCTTTAGACGAACATAAATTACGAATAGAAGTAGGTTACGGTTTAGAAGAACGTTTAACAGATGCAACAAGCGGTTTAATTATTAGAAACATAATAGCACCTTATTTTCGCAAAGGACAAATGGGCCAGGGGGTTATAGCTGGTGTGCAAACAATGGCAGGAACGGTTGTAGGGGATACTGCTGGTTTAGTGGATGAATCACTCAAATCTACTATATCTGCACAAGAAGATGATATTGCTGCAACAGGATTTTCTGTAATTATCTTGTTTGTGTTTTTTATTCTCATGATGCTAGGATTTTCTCGTAAAAATGCTAATAGTGGTAAAAACACACAAACATCTGATGGAAAGCTTGTAAAAACAGTAATAGCAGCTAATGTTCTTTCAAACATTCTATCGTCTTCTCGCCGATCACGCGGAGGATTTGGTGGCGGTGGCTTTCGTGGCGGTGGCGGTGGCGGCTTTGGCGGCGGTGGAGCTTCAGGTGGTTGGTAAAAAGCAAAAAGCGGTAAATGATTAACTTGCCGACTTTGCTAATTTGCAGTATTCTTAGTGCATGGCTTATGAAGTAACTGCGACCCGACGTAGACCTCAAAAATTTTCTGATTTAGTTGGGCAAGAGTTTGTGGTAGCAACTCTTGAGAACGCTGTCAAAAATGGAAAAACTGCTCATGCGTATTTGTTTTCTGGACCACGCGGCTGTGGTAAAACATCCGCAGCCCGTATTCTTGCAAAAATGCTTAACTGTGAAAAGGGTGTTGAACGTTCTCCTTGCGGGGAATGCAGCGCTTGTACAGAAATAACAAAAGGTTCTAGTTTAGATGTCATAGAAATTGATGGGGCATCAAATACTTCTGTTAATGATGTACGTCAAATAAAAGATGAAGTTCTTTTTTCTCCCAATTCGTGTACATACAAAATATATATTATCGACGAAGTTCACATGCTCTCTACAAGTGCCTTTAATGCATTGTTAAAAACAATAGAAGAGCCTCCTCCATATGTAGTTTTTATTTTTGCAACAACAGAAATACATAAAGTTCCCGCTACTATAAAAAGCCGTTGTCAGCAATTTAGCTTTAGGCTTGGTTCAATAGAACAAATAAAAGGACTCTTAGAACAAACAGTTCAAGACAATAAAATAGAAGCTGACGATGAAGCTTTATATTGGATTGCACGAGAAGCTACAGGAAGCTTTAGAGATGCTTATACATTATTTGATCAAGTAGCTGCTTTTAGTGAAGGCAATATAACGTATGATAGAATTCGAGAAAAACTTGGTCTTACAGGGGTTGAGCAATTAAATGAGTTATGTGAAACATGTATACAAGCCAATACTGCAAATGCTCTCGAACATTTAGATACTATCTTGCAAAGGGGCGTTTCTATTGAGCAATTTATAACAAATTTAACAGATTATTTTCGCAACATTCTTCTTATTAAAACTGGGATAAAAAAAGAAAGCTTGCTAGGGCATGCTGCAGAGCGTTATTCTACAGAAGTTTTAAACGCATGGACTTTGGCTCAAATTGAACACGGCTTTTCGTTGTTTTTACAACTTTTTCGTGATGTAAGATATTCTCTTAACCCTCGATATGAACTAGAGTTACATATTTCACGTTTATGTTGGCTTAAAGATTGGGTGTCAGCAAAAGAAATGCAAAAGGCTATTTCAGATGCTCAAAATCTATTAGAAGGGGATGGTGCTCATGCCGTTCAAGAGCCAGAGATTTCTCAATCCAATCATAACCCTTCTCAAAATACGAGTCCTGGAATGAATACTTTTTCTATGTTAGATAATTCTACAAAAAAGGAGCCTTCACGCCCTTTTGTTAACGGCGGTATTTCTTCTACGGATGCCGCACCTCCTATATCAACACAGTCAAAAAATGAAATAGAACATGCTTCTATTATGCAAAATGACAGTACTTTTCAAAGCACAAAAAGTGCTGAGGAGATTCCTTTTTCTGATGTTATACAGAATAAAAACTTTGGCTTAAAAGAATTAAAAGAAGCAGTTATTAATGAATTCGCAAGAAAAGAACCGCTTATAGCAAGTGCGCTTATGCAGACAAAAAATTGGATTTTAAATGGTAATGAGATAATAGCTTCTGTCTATCAAGTTTTTACAAAACAACAACTTGACACAGGCCGAAAAAAAATAAACGCATTGCTAAGTCATATATGGCAAAAAAAAATTTCATTTAAAGCAACCCTGCACAAGGAAAAAAAGGTAGAAAAACAAATACCACTTTCTGTCGAATGTGTCTGCGATGTTTTTAAGGGTACTATCATTTCTACAAACACTCAAAAAAAACGAGAAGGAGAAAAAAATGAAATTTAATCCTCTAGAGTTAATGAAAAATGCTTCTCAAATTCAAGAGCAGGTAAAAAAAGCCCAAAAAGAATTGGATACAATTTTTGCAACTGGAGCATCTGGTGGTGGTATTGTAAAGGTTACATTAAATGGTAAGATGGAAATGGTAGACATCTTTATTGATCCAATAGCAGTTGATCCACGAGATGTTCAAATGTTACAAGATCTTATTGTTGCCGCCTCTACAGCTGCACGAGAAAAAACACAAGAAGAAATAAAAGAAAAATTAGGACCCATGGTAGAAGGTTTAAATATACCTGGTTTATCAGGAATGCTTGGTAATTTAGGATTATAACAATATGAATGCAATAGAAGAATTAACAGATAGTTTTTCTCGTCTTCCTGGAATTGGAAAAAAAAGTGCTTCAAGAATAGCATATAGCCTATTAAAACAAGATCAACAGTTTTTGGAACAGTTTGCGCACGAATTAGCAACACTACATGAGCGAATAAAAACATGTTCAATTTGTGGTGCCTATACAGAAACAGATCCCTGTTCTATATGCACAAGCCCCTTGCGAGAAAAAAACTTAATTTGTGTAGTAGAACAACCTCAAGATGTTCAGACCATAGAAAATTCGCATGAATATAGAGGTCTTTTTCATGTGCTTTGTGGAGCTATAGCGCCTCTTGATGGTATAGGGCCAGAACAGCTTACTATACACAAACTTATTGAGCGGGTAAATGAGAATGAAATTACAGAAGTAATTATTGCCACAAACCCTACTGTAGAAGGTGACACTACAGCTCTGTATCTTCAAAAAACTCTTGAAGTGTCTCAGGTAAAGGTAACGCGCCTTGCTTCCGGATTGCCAGTTGGTGGAGATTTAGAATATGCAGATAAACTAACACTTGCGAGATCTTTTCGAGGAAGAACCCTGTTGTAGATTTAAATAAAAAAAGGGACTGTCCCCAAAACACGGGCAGCCCTTTTCGCTAAAAACACGATGATTTATTGCAATAATTGCAATACATTTTGGCTAGACTGATTAGCCTGGGCCAACATAGCTGTTCCAGCTTGTCCAAGAACTTGGTTTTTAGTAAGATTAACCATTTCTGTTGCCATATCAGTATCACGAATACGACTTTCTGAAGCTTGAAGGTTTTCAGCACCAACATCTAGACCAACAATCGTTTTTTCAAGACGGTTTTGATACGCACCCAAGTCTGCTCGCTGTTTATTAATTGTTTTTAAGGCTTCATCTAAAACTCCAATTGCTCGGTTTGCCTCATCAGGACTTTCTAGGGTTAAAATTTCTTCATTACCAACTGTACGTATACCAAGAGCAGAAGCAGTCATTGTTCCAACATAAATTTGTGTTCTTTGATCCATATTAGCACCAATATGCAACCATAAAGACCCTGTAACTGTGTTTTCTCCTTCTGGACGTGCAAATCGACCAGTTAACATATTCATACCGTTAAACTGCGCTTGACTAGCAATGCGATCGACTTCTGCAACAAGCTGTGAAATTTCTACTTGAATTTGCATACGATCTTCATCACTATAAATACCGTTGGATGATTGTACAGCTAATTCCCGTATGCGCTGTACAATGTCAGTTGCCTCTTGTAAGTATCCTTCGGTGGTCTGAATAAATGAAATCCCGTTTTGGGCATTGGTAGAAGCCTGGTTCATTCCTCGAATTTGACTCCGCATTTTTTCAGAAACCGCTAGACCAGAAGCATCGTCACCTGCTCGGTTGATGCTTTCGCCAGATGAAAGCTTTTCCATGTTTTTTTGTGTAGCAAGATTTGTTGCCTCAAGCTTTCTGTTTGAGAACATTGCGCTCATGTTGTGATTAATAACCATAGTGTATCTCCCTTTTTGTACAGCTCTTTATGCTGCTTTTCAGTACAAACTATTGTCGGGGTTTTATATCCGATACTATATTTTCGGTTATTGAAAATGATACTTAAGCAGTTTTGAAAAGATTTTTAATTTTTGCTAATACCGCAACGATTACAGCCAGAAATATGTATATGATTTTTTTTACCAGCGCGAGTAAAAAGATATGCGTCAAGATGGTCATTTGGGCTAATTTCTTTATGGCATACTGGACAAATACGTCTTATGCCAGGTTCTGGGCTAGGGTGACAATGTGGACAACCATGAATATGGCAAACTTGTTCTTTATTACCACTTGTTTTGTAGACAGTAGAGTGTAATGTCTCTGTACCATATAGAACAGAATTACAAAGAGGGCAAGGAACTTTTTTAGCAGTTTTTTTAACAATTGTCCGTTCTTTTTTTTTGAATCTTAACTGCATATATAGTTGAAATCCTATATAAAATAATATAATAGTAATTAAAAC
>DASRMY010000239.1:0-3697 GCA_035647695.1 Treponemataceae bacterium
TGCAATAAAGGTGAGTATTATAATTTTTGTATATATAGACACTGTTTTTTTTAACATATTATTTTATTAAAAACTATCTAGTACGTTTTCTCGTAGTATCTCAATAGCCGACTTATCTACTATATTTTTTTCGAGCAAACTATTAAAAACTATTAAGTCTATATACTTAATACTACAGGGGTGTTCAAGGACAAGCCGTATGTTTTCATTTTCCCATATTGTTTTGTCGGGAGAAAGACTATTAGGATTGTCATATTTTTCACAAAGAGTCGTAAAAAGGGAGTAATAGTCAATTTTTTCTGGGTTAAAATTAAGGGTTATTGTATATAGTTTTTCATTATAAAATTGGAACCAAGAATAATCGAGCCATGAGTTACCTATGGTTTCTATTAAAGATTTATTATCAGAGGGCAATAAAGATACATCTCTTTCCCCCCTGTATCCAAAAAAACTATCCTGTTTTAAAGCTTCTTTTGTGTTTTCAAGTGTCATACCAAGGTGTATAGATCTATATCCATTAGGTAGAGGCGTATTAGTTTGTTTTGTGTTCTGAGCTATAAGCATCGAGTTTAAAAGAAAAAAAAGAACGTAAACAAGTATGGCCTTTTTTTTCATTTTGAAGTTCTCGCAGTATTTGTTTTTTGCTGTTGTTTCCGATAAAAGGCAGCTGTTTTAATAATTTCTTCGGTGTTTTTAACATATATTTTGTTTTGCACTAACGATATTAAAGGGTTTTGTATAAAATTTCCTAAGGCAATAGCCTGTTCTGTTTTGGGGATACCACACATATTTGCAAGGTCATAGGCTGTAAGATCAAATTGATAATCGCTTGTTTTATTCAGAGCAATCTTGTTTTTTTCTAATTGTAAGGCGAGCATATCAATTAGTTTTTGATTTGTATCAGCAAGCTGGGTGTTTGTGAGTTGACGAGACATAGTCCATAAGCGTTCAGCTAAGGTTGTTGTTAATCGAGAAATAAGTTGCGGCTGACTTTGTACCATAATATTAAAGTTGTTTTTATTAATAACCATAAGGATGCAATCGTCATGTGCAATGGCACTGGCAGATCGTGGTTTGTTTTCTAATAAAGACATTTCTCCAAAAAAATCACCTTTTTTTAGAACAGCTAAAATAATTTCGTTGTTGTCTACAATTTTTGTAATTTTAATTTGTCCACCTTGAATGATAAACATTTCAGCGCCTCTTTGGCATTCTGAAAAGATCATAGTGTCTTTAGGGTATGTTCGTACCGTTTCGTTTGTTGATTCATAATAAACAGCTTGAGTAATTGGTTTTAACTGTATAAATCGTTGTTTTGCTTTTTCAACATTAGGTCCTTTTGGGCATTCTTTCATGTATTGGTAATACCCGTATATTGCTGAATTATACTGTCTGGCTTTGTCATAATATGTTGCCGTGGTATAAAGATGTTCTGCGGTAATAGTAGTAACATTTTTTAGTGTTAGTTGTGCTAGTTTTTCGTTTAAAAATCTCATTCTAGCTGCAAATGTTCGTATAATTTTTATTGCTACAGGTGCATTTTTACGAATAAGGTCTGGGTATTGATCTTTTTTTACAGAAATTGCCTGGACATCACTTGTTGCAACAACGGTTTCAATTTGACTTTGTCCTGCCATACAAGGAATAACACCTGCAAAATCTCCAGGTCCAAGAATATTCATTGTACTATCTACTTCAAGCTCTTTATAGCAACGAACTTGTCCTTTTTGAATAATATAAAAACGGTCGTTCTCAGCTTGTCCTTGAACAAACAGGTATGAGCCTTTAGTAAAATTTAAAATTGATAATTGTAACAAGTTCAGTCTCCATAAAAAATAATTTCACATTCAAGTTCAAAGCCTGTTTGCCTTAAAACTTCTTGTGTAACTTGTTCAACAAGCTTCTTTATATCATCGGCAGTTGCTGTGCCGGTATTCACAATAAAATTACCATGCCAAGGAGCTACTTGGGCTCCTCCACAAGTAGTTCCTTTTAAGCCCGCCTCATCAATAAGCTGGCCTGAGGGTTTACCAAAAGCTCGGTTGTTTTTAAAAACACTTCCAGCGGAGGGAAATGTATAATGACCTTTTTTTCGTCTGTTTTCAATGCTAGTAGTAGACTTGTTTTGTATTTCATTTTGATTCCCTTCTCTAACAGAAAAATGTGCTGTTATAACACTAGTCCCATACAACGATGTATTAAATGGCGATGTTTTATACGCCCAATCCTTATTGTTCATAGTGTAATAAGACAAACTGCCTTTTTTATTCACATACTTGGTTGCTACAAGTATATCACTAATAGAACAATTATAACAGCGAGCGTTCATAAAAACTGCACCTCCAACACTTCCTGGTAACCCTGCAAAGGCCTCTATACCTGAAAGTGAATTTTCAATACAAAACTGAGTTATTTTTTCAAATGTACACCCAGCGCCACAACGTAGTTCTTTGGTATCCGTTTTATACTCTATCGAGTCTAAGCCGGCAGTTGAGATAACAAAGCCAGAAATACCTTTATCAGAAACGACAATATTAGATCCTTGTCCCAAAACAACATAGTTTTGTTGTGTATTTTGTAAATAGTGTATTACAAATAAAAAACTATGCTGGGACATAGGAGTAATAAAAATTTCTGCAGGACCACCAACTCTAAAGCTTGTGTGTTCTCTCATAGATATATTATATTGCATAGTGCCAACGAATTCTGGTGCTCTATTGATGTTTTCTGCTATTTTACGTAACATAATTAATAATTATACATGATTTTTAGGGGGCGTGCTATGACTTTGCGCTTGTTTAATACGATGAATCGAAAAATGGAAGATTTTGTACCTATCAACGAAGGTATGTGCGGCTTCTATGGATGTGGGCCAACTGTTTATAATTACGCTCATATTGGAAATTTGCGTGCATATGTCTTTTTAGATATTCTTGCAAAATCACTGTCTTTTATGGGATATGAGATTACTCATGTAATGAATATCACCGATATTGGACATCTTACTGGTGATGATGATGATGGCGAGGATAAGATGTTGAAAACTGCTCAAGAAAGAGGCGAGAGTGTATTAGAAGTAGCAGATTTTTATACAAAAGCTTTCTTCTATGATATCGATCGTTTACATATTCGGCGACCTGATATTATTTGTAAAGCGACTGACCACGTGCAAGATATGATTGACTTAAACAAACGGCTTGAAGAAAATGGTCATACATATGTCTCTGGAGGAAATCTTTATTTTGATGTTTCTACCTTTCCGGCGTATGGAAAACTAGCTAATTTACAACTAGACGATTTACAAGCTGGGGCCCGTGTTGCAGTTGATAAGAATAAACGAAACCCATTTGACTTTGTTTTGTGGTTTACTAAATCTAAATTTGAAAAACAAGCCTTAACATGGGATTCTCCGTGGGGGCGCGGGTATCCAGGTTGGCATATTGAGTGTTCGGCAATGAGTATGAAATATCTAGGAGAACAATTTGATATTCATACAGGCGGTATAGATCATATTCCAGTTCACCACACAAATGAAATTGCACAGTCAGAAGGAGCTACTGGTAAAAAATGGGTTAACTATTGGTTGCATAATGAATTTTTAATAATACCTAAAGATTCTGATTTGGCAGATGGCAAAATGTCTAAATCAAAGGGGAATTTTTTAACATTAGAAAAATTAATTGACAAAGGCTATAAT
>DASRMY010000240.1:0-2625 GCA_035647695.1 Treponemataceae bacterium
ATATCGCTTTGCCTGAATAACTATTTTTCCGTTTTTGCAATTTAAGAAATCACCACAGCTTTCTTCTGAATCTTCTTCACTTATTATTTTAGTCTTTTTTTGTTATTTGTTGATAAATGTTGATTAAAGGTTTAAAATGAATTGGTTACCTAATGAAATTCACTGAAGAGAAATTAGAAAAAGCTTTTATTGAGTTGCTGGTGGACGAAAATGAGAGGGAGTTATGAAAAATAATCAACTTAAATTTACAAAACCGAAGACGGTAAAGTAAAAATAGAAACTCATTTTGAAAATGAGACGGTATGGTTAAATATTGAGCAAATAGCCGAATTATTTCAAAGAGATAGAACTGTGATAAGCAAGCATATAAAAAATGTTTTCGCAGAAGGTGAGCTAAATGAGCAAGTGGTATGTGCGAGTTTTGCACACACCACTCAATATTGTGCGGTAAAAGGGCTGTATCAATATAGATGTCGGCCACTAAGGAGTCATTTATATGAAGCACAGTTAGCAAATAAATGCTTAGTAAACAGAGCTCTTATACAGCTTGCACAGGACTCGATAAAAGCGAAATGAAGTTATTGTTTCTGCAGTATCCGGTATTGATAGTTTTTCAAAGATACCTGGTTTCGTAACCTAACCGTTTTACCCGTAAAGACATCTTTCCATACACCTTTTAATGTTTGGGGAATTTTAAAAATGCTTTTAGAAGAGCGAGTGTTTACCAATATAAGCAGGTTTTGGTTTTCTAAAATCCGTTGGAATGCAGCTACATCTGCGTGTGGATGTGCAAGGAAAGTTCCATTAAGTGCGGCAAGGCTGGAATTGCGAAAGGTAAGTAATGTACGGTAGGTTTCCCGGAGGGCAGGGTTATCAGTCCATTGAATAGTGAGGTCACCCTGATACACCCTGGGGGATTGTACGCCCACTTCTTGACCACTGTACAACAGAGGAATCCCGGGTAAAAAGAAGGTTATTACCGATGCTGCGAGAGCTGCCTCCTGGCTTCCAAAATCTTGGACAGGAGTTGCTTTGTTAGACTCGTCGTGGTTCGTCGTAAAACGTAATATCTGACCACCATCTGGATATTTCGTCCCCTCCTGTTTCAGCGTGTACCAAATACGGTTTACATTTTGCTGCAAGCTAAATATATTCTTTAGTGAAGTATAATAGTCCCATCCAAACACTGCTTGAAAACCCGAAGCAAAATGATCACCTCGATTTCCCTCAGCGAGGAAAAAAAGTTCTTTGTCTGTTAGGTTGCGTAAATATGGAATGAGTTCTTCCCAGAAACTAGCGGGAATCATGTCTGCTGCATCGCATCTAAATCCGTCGATACTGGTTTCGGTAACCCACCAGGCCATGGCCTCTTTCATGGAGTTTCTCATTTCCCGGTTATCAAAATTTAAGTCGGCAACATCTTTCCATTCGGTTCCTTGGGGATGAATTATTATACCTTTACTATTTTGGGTGTACCAGCTGGGATTTTGAATCCAAGAGTGGTCCCATGAGGTATGGTTTGCTACCCAGTCCAAAATTATTTTCATGTCTAGTTCATGGGCGGTTTGGACTAGGGTTGTAAAATCTTCAGTGCTGCCGAGCTTTGGATTTAGCGCGACGTAGTCACGGACACAATACGGAGATCCAAAAGAGTTTACCTTTCCAGTAGTGTGTATTGGCATGAGCCAAATTATATCGACTCCTAAGTTTTATAATTCTGGTAATCGTTCGGTAACTCCGGAAAAATTACCGTTGTTACTAAAAGCCGAAAAATTTATTTCATATATTACCTGCGCATATAGACAGGTTGAAAACACAAAAAGGGAAATTAGAACATGTGCAAATTTCATTTTTCTACTCCTTGTTGACGTCTTTATACCCGTTTTTTATTGCCGTAAAAAAATAGATTTAAGGGGCTCGTTTATACGGGATAGATCAGGAAATGTTCTGGCATTGTTGGTGAATAGGCCAAACATATCTTCATGGTAGGTGTGGTATGTATAGTTTACGCCTTTGTTTTTAAGAGTTTCTAACATGTCCCTGTTTGTTCATTCATAAACCCTATCATGATTGTGATCACAGGAAAGTTCAAGAGCTATCAACAATAGTTTCAGTAGTGACTATGCCCTTGCAGGGACAACTATCTCGCAGAAATCGTCAGTATTAGCAAATTTGGGCGCCTCCCCGTGACCAGCTGCACTTTGTGCAGCTGGTCACACGGCCGGGCTTTCGGCTTGAATCTTTTTGCCAAGGAGCAAAAAGGATACCGCCTCAATCCCTGGCGCGAAGATCTGTCACATCTTTAGGTGCTTTGCACCTGGCGCGGCCCAGTGTTCTTCTTTTCTCGCAAACTTACAAAGGAGCCTATGAATATTAATTTCAATACTGACCGTCCTGATGCTGATATAGTAGAAATTTTCACACTACTTGACGCACGAAGAAATATTCAAGATTTATTAGTCGAAAGACTAAAAAATAAAGTTTTTAATTATATTTTTGTTTAATATCTACAAGCCAAATTGGGAGTTCCTTATTTATTAAGTTCATCATATGTTCTAATTGACTGCCTGCAGATTGATTTATAGCTGTATTATAATCAACACTTTTCTGCAATTCATCAATATA
>DASRMY010000241.1:0-8025 GCA_035647695.1 Treponemataceae bacterium
TCTTGCGGTTTTTTGTGTTATTACTTTCCATGGCGATGCTCCTGCATTTTGTAGTTGTTGTAAACACACAATACAGGTTTTTGTCGCTATTAGGGAGGGGTTTAGGCTCCTCCCTTTTTGCACTTTGTTATTGAACGTGGGCATTACTTAACCCACATAAAAGGAATAAAAGCAACTATAACAGGACTAGACCTAAAAGAAGATGTTATTATGCATTGTTCTGACCTTGCTAAAAAGTGTGGGTATACAGGACTCCATTTTAGCACAGGTGACATTGCCTCATACTCGAAGGAAAATCCTAATGCAAAAAACCCAGATATGGTAATTACCTTGCATGCTTGTGATACGGCAACAGATTATGCCCTTGCATATGCGGTACAAAAAAAAGCAACCATTATTCTTTCGGTTCCTTGTTGCCAACATGAGTTACATGCAGCAATAGCAAAAAAAGTGCCTGAGAGTTCTTTTAATAGTATTTTAAAATACGGAATAATAAAAGAGCGCTTTACATCACTCGCCACTGATGTTATGAGGGCAGAATTATTAGAACAAGCTGGTTATTCCGTACAACTATTAGAATTTATCACTGCCAGTCACACCCCTAAAAACATTCTAATACGTGCGGTAAAACGCGCTGAAAACCCGATTAAAACAGAAAGTGTGGACTATAATTCTCTGTGCAAGGCGTTAGGTAAAAAAATCACCCTTGATAGGTTGTTACACGAATCATAAAAACAGACTCAGCCTTTGCTTGTTTTATTTTTGAGTCATATTAAAAACACCATCCCAGTCATTCTTCGGAGGAGTTTTGAGATATTCACTACAGCGTTTGAAATACAGATTAGAAGGCCCATCTTCAGGATCTATTGTTAAGAGCTCCTTAAAACCCCTGCCTGCTTTTTCCCAGCTACGAGCTTCAAACAAACCTAAGGCACGGTCAAACCCTGCTAAAAAACTGAGTTTTTCTTGGCTTATTTCTGATTTTTCGTCGATAAGCTCGCGTAATTGCACCGGTGTTTTTATTCCTACCACACGCACACGATCTAACCGTCTAAACACAAAGCGATCCATGTTTTTCTCAGCTGTAAAATCGGTAGTAAGAATCCACGTGCCATACATTTTATTAACACCTTCAAGTCGAGCTGCAAGGTTTACCGTATTGCCCATAATTGTATAGTTCATCTTACGATCGGTTCCCATATTACCCGCAACCATATCACCTGTGTTTATACCAATACGCGTTCGCAAGGCCATAGGAGTCATTTTTTCTTCTAAAAAATATTTGTTTAACTCGTCTTCCTTTTTTTTCATTTTTATAGCTGAGACAAGAGCATATTCTGCATGATTAGGCTGCTCAACAGGAGCACCCCAAAAAGCAATAATAGCATCGCCTTCGTATTTATCTACAACACCTTTTTCATCTAAAATAATATCACTCATTCCAGTAAGATATTCGTTAAGTAAATGAACTAATTCGGTGGCTGTAAGTTGCTCACTAATAGTCGAAAACTTTTCAATATCTGTAAACATAGCGGTCATAACTCTGTTTTCACCACCAAGAGTTAGCTTGTCGGGATTTTCTACTAATTCGTCAATGACCTCGTCTGCAATATAAACACCAAAAGCTTTACGCAAAAAACTTTTTTCATGTGCCTCACCTAAAAACCGCATTACAACATTACCTATGAAAGTGGCAATTACCGCAAAAACGGCGGCAATAGGCATAGTATAAATACCAAAGGCGATATAAACAGCAAAAGGCAGTACAATTGAACATGCTATAAAAGTAAACCCAAATATGTTTTGTGCAACTGGATTACGGCCTCTAATGAGTAAAAAAAGCAAAAAAGGCAGTAGGATAATTAATAAATAAGATATCCACACAGGAATAGTTTGTAAAAAATTATTTTGTAAAATAGTATTTACCACACAAGCGTGTGTACCTGTATTAGGATAATCCTTTTGAAAAGGAGTTGCACCTAAATCGCTTGTACCTGTGCCAGTATAGCCAATTATACAAAAACTACCATTAAGTTGCTTATGTAAAAGAGCTTGGTTTTCTGTGACAGTACTATAAGAGGTTTTTATATTAGAAAAAAGTTGTAAAACTGCTCTTCGCTCATCTAGCCAAAGCGTTTTTTGCTCGTCCTCATCGTTTAGTGTACTTGCATACTCAAGAATGCCTGTGTCAAAAGCTGCATCATAGCCAGTTTCTAAAAAATTATTAACAGCAGAAAACCATTCTTCTTTTTGAGCAAAATACATTTCTTTATCGTCTTGTGAACCTGAGACCAAAGCATTGGAAAGCAAAGCATCGATAGCAGACTTGTATGCTACTAATTCTGCTGCAGGGTTTTCTCCCATTAAACCCCATGCATCACGACGGGCAAGCCCAGATACATTATCTACTAACTCTTGAACTTGTTCTTGATACCTTATTAGATAATAAAACGACAAATGCCTAAAACTTTCAGGATACTGGGTTGTAGGCCAATGAACAAGCATATTACCGTCGCTGTCTAAAGGAATTTTTATATCTTTTATTCCATCAGGATACTGAGCATCTTTAAGCAAAATGCTGTTTTTTGTAATAGATACATCAGGATTGCCGAGCCATGAAAGCAAGGCTTCAAAAACTAATTGCCCATAATTGGCCCCATTAAGCGTTTCTATAGGCTTAATTCTTCGTCGCTTACCATCAGGATCAATTTCTATGTTTACATACCCAGCCCACGCACCCTTTTCTGTCATCGGTAAAAGTGTAGGTAAAAAATCTATGTATCTATCTTGGTTTTTAGCTATACCTTCTGCAGACACTTGCAATAAAGACATTGTTTTTTTTCGCTCGTCTAGAGTAAGATTTTCATTTTTTTGCGTTAAAAACCTATACGCAGTCCCAGTAAGAGCATTAAAACCAATGGATTGTGCTAAAAGCTCATCGCTGTCTATCGCCACAGCCTCTGAACTTTTATATAAAGAATCTTTTGTTTCGTTTGTTGCAAACAATAAATCGTTTACATATGAATCAGCATCAGCTAGAGGAATTTGCTCTGCAACAAGAGCAGAATACAAACTAGCAATATATGACGATAAATCTCCAAATTGAGTATCAAAGTCACGCCGTAGGGTTTTTTCAAGATACGGACGATTAACACCAGGAGGGCTCGGGGTATTATATTCGATATCAAGCACAACAGCCCCAGCGCCAAACTCTGCTAACAACTGAAGGCCTTGTGCCATATACGTGCGCGGCCAAGGCCAGCCACCTAGCTGCTCAATTGCAAGATCGTCTATATCTAATAAAACAATGTTTTCATCTTGTTCTATAGAAGGACATAATAAAAGATAAATATCAGATATACCCAAATCTAGGTTTTTTAACAAAGGGGTCATTGTCAACGCTAATAATGCAATTGCACTAACAAGAGGAACTAGCCACTCTCTTTTTGCATGTTTTGGCTTTTTGTCTTTCATAGTAAAAGGCTCTCCAGTTGTATCGTTATTGTATAACCACTAAGCTTAAATTGCTAAGACGCAGTAGTGGCATTTTGCCTCATGCAAGCCTTCTTGCTATCAGCTACTTGGGTCAAGCTCCACCTCTTTATCGTTTGGTACACTTATGGTTTTTTTATTTGAGATTAGTTGCCAGGTTTCATTATCTTCAGAATAATGAATATAAACCAAATACGCACCTGCTGGTACATACATTATTGCAGGATTATAAAGGGAAAACTCTTTTTCATGAACGCTTGTGCCCTCGAAGACTATTTTGAAACCCCCGTCTTGATTATTGTAATTCTCTTCTAAAAATTCTAACCCATTTACCTCCACTCGATAATAAGAAGATGGATAGATACTGTCTGCATACTCAGACCAATTATCTTTATATGTGCCCACACAGTCTTGTTGTACCAATATAGTAAGTCCATTGTCTATGTCAAAAGACAACCCTGAAAGCTCAGGAGGTGTTCCGGCATCAATTATTACCTCCTTTAGCGTTAGTGCGTAACCACTAGAAAAAGCTTCGACGCCTATATGTGTAACATTTTCGTGTAAACGAATCTCATTAAATAAAGTACAGTTGTAAAAAGCTTTTGCCCCAACTACCTCAAGGCTTTTTGGTAAACTTAATGTAAGATTTACGAGAGGACTTTCCGCAAGTTCTAAAACACCTCTAGCTGGCAAATCTACTCTAAGGTCAGTATACCCAATAGCGGTAATGCCTTCAGGTATGTTTATCTCAGTACTGTTCACAAGAACAGTTGAGTAAGATAAAATATCTACCCCTGTTACACCTAAATCACATGTATGAGTGTGTGTATTATTATCCATAATAATAGAACAGTTTGCCTCAGTTTTTAAGTAATTTGGCACCCAAATTGCGTAAAGATCTGTACTTTCAGTTATAGTTAGCTTAGGAGGAGCAATAGGCACACTACTACCAAGTCCATATGTTTTTCCTGAACCATCTGCTTTTGTATTCCAACCTGCAATATAATAGCTGTCTTTTTTAAAACTCTGCAATTGATCATCGAGGCTTGTCAAAAGATCAGCCTCTTCATTTTCTGCATAGCCAAAATCAACATAGGCGCTAGCATCGCTACCGTTATTGGAGTGGTAGACAACCGAATAGGGACCAACTATAGAAAAACCTGGATCCCCAATACGATTCCCAGAGGTATCTAGTATTTGCATTTCACAGCTGTATCCTTCAGCAGGGGTTACCGTATCTTCCCAGCGAACAAGCACAACTCCATCTGCAGTTGCTATTGTAACTAAAATATCTGAGCCATTACTCCCACTCGTAGATACCATTAGATAAAAAACTTGGTTTTTTTCTTTTGGAGTCCATGACTGTTGTTCACTTACTGATATGTACGTTGGCTCTAGTTTAATATCATTGATTTTACTACTTGCGTCAAATGTTATACCAAAAGGAAAAACTGATACAGCATCTTTTGTAGTGCCATCTTCTATTTGTAATTCAATATAATTTGCTGGACCCTCTTTGTTTATATATATTGTTATACCTTGTTCTCTGGTTGGAGTGGGTATAAGCATGAGATCTACTGATTGTGTATTTCTGTTAACATTAATTATTTTACTACCACGGGCATAGCATGTATTTTCAACATCGTATGCCTCTACTGTAAAATCTACATTTTTTCCATAGGGTACACTAACACTTGAAGTATACACACGTTCATTTAAGACAAAATCCGTCGATTGGATGTTTTTACCAGCACCAGACACAATGAGTTTTAAGCGTGTACTGTCCATGGCCATATATGCCTTAGCATCACCAGCAAGGCCATTTGATACAACTGGAAGAGTATTAGCAGGTAATGCTATTGTTACATGTGCTTGTTTATCAGAAAGACTTCCCATCACCGCAATACGACATGATACTATTGCTGTTAAAAGCATTGCACTGAGCAACACTATACATATTTTTTTGTTCATAAAAACCTCTTTTTTTTAAAGTATCCTTTTTTTTCACTAAGGATACTCGACTATCCTAAATATGCCCTATTGCACACTAATTTGTACTGTAGTTTTAAACTCTGCAGTTGGTAGCTTCGTTGGTGGGGTTTTTTCTTTTTGCGCCGAATCAGTTGATTTAAGCATATCGCTGAATTTTCTTATAGAATCGTTAAGAATTTGGCTTGAAGCATCGCCTAGCGGGGTGTTTGCAAGCTCATTTATAGCATCATTGAGACGATCATCTGTCATATCCAAATCATCAAATAATGGAGTTTGTGCTAAAGCGACTGGTATAGCTTTTACAATAGAAGCACTTGGTCCAACAGATGTAAATTGACCACCAAAAACATTTCGCCGTACGCCATAATTATTTCTCATTTCAACATTTCCGTGAGTTACCAAAATATCAGAAATATTACAAATAAAACCAGTTCCGCGAACAGACGCTGTTGTCATAGGACTTTTAATTTTAAACTCTGTTTTTTCGGTGCTAACACTGGGTCGAACTTCTACCTGAACCTTGCCTGACATTAGATGCAAGCCAGTTGTTGTCTCGGTACTTGTTTTTGCAATCTGATCTAAAGACATTCTGGTAAGTGGTTTTACCATTACCAGTGAGCCGTTTAACAAAAGTGCCGCATTGCTTTTAAAACCAGTTGATATATCACTTCCCTCTGGGATTACTGTGCCAACCGTTGCACTTTGCCAATCTTCATTCGCCACTGTTCGATACTCAACCTTTCCACTTACTGATTTAAATGTTGCATCTTTTGCTACAATTGGCAGGCTAAGAATACCTACCAATAGTATTAACAATGTTTTTTTGCATACCATAGATTTCCTCCTAAAATTTAAAATGCACTAACACAGAAACCTGATATAATAAAGGATCTATATCAGGTACAGCCACCGTGCTATTGGGTATAAAAAGGCCAGCGTTTGCACCTAGTGCTAATTCTGGAAACGCTTCCCAACTAAGAAAAACAAGACCTTCGCTACCGACATAATAACTATCTGAATTATTATCAATAAAACTTATAGCAGTATTTTTATCTACTGTCCTAAAGAATGTGCTCGCTTTTAGTCCCATATTAAGTGAACGTGTGGCTTGCATTGAAAAATCTAACGCAGAATACATAATTTGGCCAAGTCTTATACTCGGCATAACCGTAGATACTGTTGTTGTAGAAACGGGCTTAAACCCATTTGTATCGTTTTTATCAACTGGTGCAGAATACACAGTGTCCCATTTAAGAATAGAACTCTTAAACGGAAGATACATAGTTAGATTAGAAAACCCTAACAAGCCAGATTTCAAATCTACTCTTTCTTCCTTTTGTAACGAAGCTGAAAACCCAAGCTCATAACTTGTAAGCGGCAAAGGATTTCCGGATAGTAAAACAGTTGCATAATACGAATCAAATTTTTCTGTGGACCCTGTGTTCAGATCATTTTGCCCAGTTAATTGCAACTTTATATCTTGATTAAGAATTGCTTGGCTCACTCCTGCTACCAGCTGGTATACAACTCTTTTTGTTGCAAAGACAACATTGTCGTCAACAGCATCAACCTCATCTTGTGCTGACATACTAACGGTAGCATTATCTTTAACTAACAAACCTGTAAAATAACAACTAGTGCCTAGTTGAACTTTACCATTATACCATTTTAAAACAACGCCATCTGCCAGTCCTGTTGTAAGCAATCTTGATTCATCATAAAAACTAATTCGGCCGACACTCCACTCTAATGCACCAGCATTGCCTAAGGCTTGTACACCGGAAAGGTACGATAAACCTAGATCAGGAATAAGTACCGATACAGGTGGTGTATCGGTGTCTATTGTTTTTGAAAAACTAAATGCCCCGTTAGCCGATAAATAAAATCTTACCGTTGGGGTAAATTTTTCAGACAACCAGACATCTACGTTATTAAATTGTTCAACTGTTTTCTCTGGCCAGTTTTTAAACGAAGTATCATTCCCTATTGTTATTCCAAAATCTATCGCCAAAAGAGATGTGCATAAAAAGAATCCCAATACAAGAGCGCAATGTTTTTTATAACTTTTTAGTATAGCAATCATTTTATATCTCCCTCAGTAGAAACTGCAAGAATATCCATGGCATTTTGCAAGATATATAAAGCGACCGTGCCATCAAATTTTTCATCTGGGTCTAAACTACTAGCAACAACACCACGCCATTTTAATTCACGCAAAGCATATCGAGGTGAAGGAAACAAAGAATACAATATGCCACCTTTTATTTTAAACGCATTAACAATTAAAAAGCTGTATTCGGCAACAGTAATTGGTTCTTCTTTTACTAATTCTATATCCCAACCGTGCTGCTCAAGCATACCCCATGCGTTATCTTCACTTAAATCATCTGTAATTTGATCAGTTGCACCCAAAACTAAGGTAACCGCACCTAAACAATCCAATTCTGTAGCTAACAGAATTCTGTCTAAAAACTGTGCTTGTTGAGTAAATCCAGCACTGATTATAAACATACTTACTACAATTAATGTTACATATTTCTT
>DASRMY010000242.1:0-3635 GCA_035647695.1 Treponemataceae bacterium
TTTCTACTATATGTGAATTTGCTGACTGTTTTGTTTTTTTTGATTCAGAGCCAGCTTTAGTGTGCATACATAAAGAAAATTTCGAGGTAAAACGAATAGCAAGTCCTGTCTTCCCTGGTGCAAAAGCAATATCAAATGGAAAAGACTTGATCGTGCAAGGAAGAGATGGGCAAGAATATGTGTTTGTGTTTGGAAATGATATTGCACAATTAGATGTGTTAGAAAATTTTGGTTTTATGTATTATGAACAAACATTAGCATATTATAAAAATAAAATAGAGCCAGATAAAAAGTCTAAAGAAGCTATCTTAGATGGTGTTTCTAATTGGGCAGGTAGTCCGCATGGTAAAGAATTGCCTCAAATGAAATTTGTACATGCAAATAATATTGAGCACATATATGCCATAAACAATGATATCTTTGAAAATAAAACAATACCATCTCTTTTTGTTTTTTCACCGATAAAACAGGGGATTTATAAAATTGGTATTTGCAATGAAAATAAAAAATGGCTACAAATACCCGCTTTTGTTGCTGTTTTTAATGATGGTGAATTATCTATAGTAAGTTTGGATTATAAAAGTGATGAGCCCCAAGTTCAATTACAGTTATCAAATCAAAAACTCTATTACATAGTTGCTGGTAAATTTGCCGATCATGTTTTAGATACAAACGAAGATATGTCTGATTTGTTCTTAAAAATAGAGGCTGTAAAATAGTGCTTGTTTGTGGTACTGATGAAGCTGGAAGAGGTCCTATAGCAGGACCTGTAACTGCTGCAGCTGTTATTTTACCAGACAATTTTTCTATAGATATTTTAAATGATTCTAAAAAACTTAGTGAAAAAAAACGCTTGGCTGCAGCTCTTCTTATTAAAGAAAAAGCCCTTGCTTGGGCTGTCGTTTCGATAAATCATACAGTAATAGATGAAATAAATATTTTACAAGCAAGCCTTTTAGCTATGAAAAAAGCATGCGAGAAGGCAATGGCAAAGATAGAAGACGATGAGCCTATTTATGTAATTGCTGACGGGAATAAGGTTCCAAATGTATCGTGTGAAGCTGAAGCTATTGTAAAGGCAGATGCAACAGTGGCTGCGGTAATGGCAGCCAGTATTCTTGCAAAAACAGAACGAGATAAAATTATGTGCGATTATGCAGAAAAATACCCTGCGTATGGGTATGAGAAGCATAAAGGATACCCAACCAAAGCTCATCGTGAAACATGTAAAAAAATAGGCCCTTCGCCTATTCAGCGAAAGACCTTTTCATATTCATAAAATTATTTTTCTATGTTTCGTTTTGAAACAATATGTACTTTACCTGTTCGTTTTATACCATCTGGTTTACGTGTATCATCTCTCTTTTTTTTATAGATTCGTTTTTTTGAGCTTGCTTTAGTTGCTGCTTTTTTTGTTGCACGGTCTTTATGTGCTTTTTGTATAAAATCTAAAGAGTCTTCAAATCCTTTGCAAAACTTTTGCATATCTTCATTAAATACAACAATGTCACGTCGTTCAAAAACTTCACCGTTTTTACTTTTGCTTTCTACGATTTGCAAAAAAATATCGCCGGTACGATTTTCTTTTACATTAAAAAAATATGCTCGGTTGTTCATTACAACCTGTTGTGTGTAAAGTTCCCCTCTAATTGCCATAGTAACTACCTCTTAGGAGGGAAAACCCGACTAGAAGCTACCGGTCCTTCCCTAAAATGTATTCAGAAGATACCATGAATGCTAAGTTTTCGCAAGTATAGGTTATTTACTTGTCTGCTTGCATTAGCATTTTTGTTTGCCAACGCAAGAGTTCTTTTTCGGTTTTTTTTGCCCATTCAATGTTGTTTTCAACTGGTATATCTGCTTGGTATTGTGCTTTTACATCACAGAGAACTCTAAAGACAGGTTCTGTTCCGGAGCCACGCATCCACATATATGCAAGTGGTTGGTTGTTTTTGTCATTAAAAATAATTTTAAGTCCACCTTTTTTCGAGACACCATAATCTTTTATTTTTTTAGTGAGTTTGGTTCCGTTTGAAGCTATTGGGGTATACGTGTGAAAACCGTATTTTTTTGCCAGTTCTTCTTTTTTTTCGTTCCACTCGTTTTCAAAAACATTTTGAAAGCGAGTTTTTAATACAGCATGATCTATTGTATTAATTTTTAAAATAGCCCGTGGCTCTGACACCCCAGTTGTTGCGTAGATAGGAAGTGTGGCTATAATATCTGTTAAAGAAAAAGTATCTTTATATGCTGGTTTTTGGTTAGAATTAATGCACCATAGGTGAAAAAGACCTTTGCGTTCTGCTTGATGTGCTGTAGCTGGTTCATCTCTAATAACAAGTAGTTTAATAAGTGCAAAAAGGGTGTTCATAGGATCACGCACAGCTGCAGGATGGGTAATGTTTCCGCCGTTTGAGCCTTCTCCTAAAATAGGAACTTCATAGCCTAGCTTTCTAAGTTCTCGTGCCTTATTAACAACATGTGCTTCGCCAACTTCTGCGCGTCCAACAATAGCATTAAAGGCTTTTGCAATTTCATCTATACGCATACTTGTGGGTCCATTAACAGCAATTGCACGTTGTTTTTTTTGTGTAGCGTGTGTATTTTTCCAACTACTATAGGCAAGTTCTGCTAAAACGCATAATGAAAAAACTTCCTGTGCCTTAAGAATTCTAGCCCTTTTTTTTGTAGTGTCCCAATATACAATATTACCACGATCACCATCACAGTCTGGCATATATCCTAACACAGCATCAGTTTTCCCCTTGCCTTGTAAGCGTTCCATTTCGGCAGCGCAGTAAACAAGATTTTCTGGTTCAGGAATTATTGCATGGGCAATTTTTCCTGCTGTATTATTAATTGTATACAATTGTATGCCTTGGGTTGGTAAAAAACTATTGTCTATACTTAGACTTCGAGCGCTGCCGTTCATGTCGGCAACAATGCCTATTTTATGTTTTTGTATACCCGTAGCAATAGGTTCGAAGGCTTTTTTTTGTGCTGCTATGTCTTTTTCACCGGTTATAACCTGCATGGTAAAATCTTGATATGCTTTTAAGGCTTCTGCTTTTATTGATGGTTGTGAGGAATAAACTTTATGTACTAGGCTATCAGATACTCTAAGGTTTGCAATAGATTCGTTTGTTGCCGCATTACAAAGCATTTTAAAATGGTCAGATAACTGTAATGCTATGTCAGCAGAAAGCACTCCTCCATCATTTAAACCAAACTTAATACCGTTGTGGCCAATAGGGTTATGGCTAGCAGAAATATAAACAAATCCATCAAGGGAGCGTGCGTATGCCATAATTTCAGGTGCAGCACTAATACCAATAAACGCAACATCTATATGCGCTTTTAAAAGTGCATGAATAATAGAGTCTGCAATTACAGGACCAGTAGGGCGAGAGTCCATTCCAACTGCAATACATGATGGTTTTGAGCTTGATTGTATATGGGCAGGAATTTGTAAGTTAGTAATTTTTCCTGTAATAAAGTCAGCATATGTTTTTCCTATGAGTGAAGAAATAGCTGCTTTTTCAGTTCCTATTGTTGTTGTTGTGTCTTCATGGTTATCTGTTTGCGCAAATACCATTCTCCAGCCTGACGCCGATAGAATCATTGAGTTTGTATAC
>DASRMY010000243.1:0-2114 GCA_035647695.1 Treponemataceae bacterium
TATCACATTGTGTTACCGACCCTGAAATGGGTTGAATATGCATAGACTTGTATAGGAATGTGGGTTTTAAAAACATCAACTCCACTGCCCCTCCATTTAACGGATTTTACTTTAACAACCCACACATAACCAGCAATATAACCTTATATTTTTTTCGATTAATTGCTACAAACTCTTATCTAAGTGCTTTTTATTCATATCAAAAAGCTTGAGTATCCCTTTTTGCAGTTCATTAAGTTCTGTTATTTTGAGCGTATCAACATTTCGTCCTAAATTTAATTCTACAAGTTTTATATCTTTGAGTTCTTCTATTATATCGGCAAAGGCCAACCTGCTTTTCGCCTTTTTGTTCCATGATTTTAAGAAAGGGAAGATTTTGTTTTCCATCTCTTTTATAATTGCATAAGAGAACATTGAAAGCAGTACATGTCCACGAGTTTGGGCTTGATTGCGAACAAATACCGGACGAACCTGGATGTAGTCGCTTTTAAGATCACGGAAAGCATGCTCTACATGTTGCAGGTTTTTATATTGCTTTCTAACCTCATGTTTGTCCATTTTATCCTTATCAATGCCGGTACAAATAACATATTTCCCTGCCAGCTGTTTTGCTTGCAGGTACTTTTCGGCCTTGAAGTCAATAGTAAATTCATCATCATTTATTTGCACAATCTGGTAATACTTGCTCATATGTCGTTTCGAAAGAATATTTTCGACACGCAATTTGTAACTATCAATATTTTTTCCTGAAAACTGGATAACTAAATTCTTGTTTTTATGTCCGTTTTCGAGTTTTTTGGCATTCTCAATATTCTTTTGACGGCGCTTTTCCCACGCTGCTTTCACATCGGATATTTCATCATCAACAATTGCGCGAATCGTTTTTAAATAGTTCAGTTCTTTTTCCTGAAGTGCCGGATTTACCGAAAGTATATATCTTTCTCCCGCATGCTCTACTTCTGCTATATCCTTGCTGAACAGGTCTAATTGCAGGATATCGTTTTTTAGAAGTTCTCTTATTTCAGGGTGAGTTAATCCTGTTATATATTGAATGCCTTCCTTGTCTGCCTCATTCATGGTTTCCAGATTGTAACGAATTTTCATCCCTCTATCTCCCACAAAAACAACCACTTTGGCATCAAATTCTTTTTTTATGTTATCAATTTGAGCCAAAACTGTCTGATGATCTTGTGTGTTGCCCTGAAAGACTTCAATTTTCAGAGGAAATCCTTCACTATCGGTTAGTAAGGCAATGTTAATCTGCATTTTACCTTTTTTCTTATCGCGGTCATAACCAAAAGCGGCAAGTTCATTTTCAGTACCTTCAAAATAAGTACTTGTTATATCGTATAAATAAACTTCTTTGTGTTTGCTTTTGTTGTATATAAACCATTTACGTTCTATCTGGGGTTGCTTCAGAGCGGTGGTTCCCAAGGCAGCATAAATCTCGTCAAGTTTTGTGTTTTCAATATCCAATCCAAGTTTTAAAGAGATATCTCGGTTTCTTTTCAGCCAGTTGTATATGCCTAATTTACTGCCTCTTGTAATTACTTTACCAATAATTATCCCCTTTAAAATGGCAGCCTGATCAGGCATCGTTTTCTCGAGTGTTTTGCTGATATGCAATTTATCCATCAGATGTATCAACAAAAAAACAAGTCCAAAATCAATGGCTTTTTTTACAGCAATATCTTTATTTGCAACCAATGTTCCTTTTTCGTGTTTCAGCATATTCTCAATGCCAAGAACCATTTCCTGTGGCATGTGAGAGAGGTTTGCTTCTACTCGGGTTTTAATCTTTCCCTCTTCCCGATATTTGGTGCAAAGCAAGGTGGAGGTGTATACTTTGCCGTTTTTGCCTGTTGATTTATTTCTTTGTATATACATGGATACAAAAGTAATAATAGTTTCTACGATATTACTTCATACTATATTATTTATCAATTCAATATAGTTAAATAATGTTGCAGTTTAGTTGCTACATTTTAACGTTATTATCAGTCATTTTGTTGATGGATAGGAGTTTGATGGAGTAAAACCCGATAAAATATCGCGAGTTCTTGTTCACTTTTCTCTATCGCCCAAAAGTGCCACCCGACAACAATGCATCAGAG
>DASRMY010000244.1:0-2130 GCA_035647695.1 Treponemataceae bacterium
GTAAATATCAGGTAAATATTATAAATCGAAATAGTGGTAAGTGTTTTTTAATTCTTCTATTTCTGTTTTATTGTCTTTAATGGTTACGGGTTTATATTGACTTACCTCAACGCCCAAAACATTACAAAAAAATTCGTACCAATTTTTGAAATTCTTTAGCTCCTTATCCACGATGTTTTTATGAAGAACATCGCTCTCAAAAATTATAAGTGCAAGTGCAGCTATTCGCTTTTTTTCATATCTAGGAACAAAATCTTTTAGATCACTTTTAAAACGGTCAAAATATTCGTGGTACTTCATGTTTAGCTTTCCGTTAAGCTTGCTTAAATCCATTTGTAGCTTTGGTTTATTGCCGCTTATAAACTCCCACTCATCAACATAATTCCAATTAGTGTTATTAAGCTTCCGTTCCTTATATTCATGAAAAAGCTTAAAATCATTGTCTTGTATCTCTAAAGTTCCAAAAGGCTCATCGGAATACCTAAATCTTGTAAGCCATGTAAAAAACTCATCAAAATCTTTAGGTTGGATAAAACCAGTTTTTTTAAAATAAGAAAGATATTGAGCTACAATAGAATCGTAATCAGTTTTTAATATCCCTAACTTTCTTGTCATTGGTTCTCGCATCTTTTCACCATGCAAGCGGAACGCTTCAAAATCCGCTTTTATAATGCTTGCGAGCGGTTCAGGGTGCTGTATGGTTGCTTTTAAACTTTCTACTATCGGTTTAAGCTGCAATCTGGTTGCTTCCATGCTATCTCTAACATCATTCATTTGCATATCGAAACGCTCCTTTAATTCAGGGTTTTCATTTAGCTGTTTCTCTAGTCGCTCTTTGCTGTCATTTTTCATAATACTGTTATTTTAATTGCGTAAATGCATCAAATATCCTACCGTCTGTGTCGGGATCGTTTTCTCCTATGTATTCTAATAACATTGCTTCGGTTGCGTGTCCTGTAACTGTCCGTATGTATGCCGTTGGTACCTTACCGTAATAATTGGTAGCAAATGAGCGACGTCCTACGTGTGATGTTATAAGCTCATACTTTGGATATGTTCCTGCTACACCTCTAATCTTACCATCTGGCAAAACCTTTGTAACTTTTCCTTTCATCATTTTATTAATTCTTGCAATCCTGCAAACTTCTTTGATAAAAACGTTATACTTTTGATCTGTTAAGCGTTTCGGAAATTTGCCTTCTCTCTTATCCAAAATTGACTTTACCTCTGGTAGTATTGGCACTGTAATTTGTTTTCTTGTCTTCACTTGGGTAAAACTCAAACCCTTTCCTTTATTCTTTATCATGCTTTCATTAAATCGTAAAAAATCGCTTACCCTTTGCCCTGTATAGCATGAAATAATGAGCCAATCTCTGGCTGTTTCTTGGTTATCGTTTAAGCCTGTAACGGCTGCTATCTTTTTTAGCTCATCAAAAGATAACCATATCTTGGGTTGTTTATCGGTTTCGAGCTTCATTTTCAAAGAATAAAAGCCGCGGTGTAACTCTAGCCCGTTTGTATTGCTTGCGTGCCTCAACACTGTTTTTATAAGGTTAAAACTCTTCTTAATTGTTGAAGATTCGTACATCTGTACTTCTCCGTAATCGCTCCATCGGTGCATAAAAGTCTCATCTACATTTATTATCTGAATATCCTTATCTAGTAAGCTATTCTGTTTTATGTGATCTTTTATAAAATCACTTACCATGTTACGTATTGATACGTGTTTTTTCCAATTAGCAATATTCTTTTGTAGTTGGCTTTTTCGTACCTCTAAATAGTAATCAAAGTATGCTAGTAGTGTAGTTGGTATTTCCTGCTCTTTATGTGGGTTGTAATAGTTTTTTACTACACTTGCGAGCCAATCTCTGGTTAACTCTTTGGCGCTTTCACTGGCGCTTAGAACGTGCTTCTCCAGGCTCTTTAATTCTGTATCTAAAGCTTCAAGTTCTTTTAAAAGATCAATATCTTTATACTTCGTACCTTTTGTATACTTTTTATATTTGGTCCAGGTTGATTTTTCAATTCTGCAATTACTTTTTGTATCGTCAATTTGTGCTCTTATTGATACAAACTCATTATTGACTTTATGAACAAATCTCAATGTAAGATTTGCGGGTGTTTTAGTTG
>DASRMY010000245.1:0-3100 GCA_035647695.1 Treponemataceae bacterium
CGTATTCATAATAAAAAAGCTCTTGCATCTATACCTAAAAACCTACCTATTTTTATTATTGCAGGAGAGGCAGATCCTGTTGGGGCTTATACTAAAACAATAAAAAAACTTATTAATGTGTATAAAAACAATGGACATAGCACAGTAGAATATATCTTTTATCCTGGCGGACGGCACGAATTATTAAACGAAAAAAACCGTAATGAAGTTATGAATGATATTTTAAAATGGGTTAAAAAACTACCTTCTTGACGGTTGTTGTAGTTCTTAGTACACTTGTATAGTGCTATTTAGATACTCACCAGATTCAAAAGGTCGCCTTGTAAAAAAGGCGGTTTTGTATACACAAAGTGAACATTGCATAAAACAATCTCATCTTGACCCAGATGCCTTACGAATTATTCGTCAACTACGAAGTTATGGGTATGAGGCATATATTGTCGGCGGTGCAGTGAGAGATTTGCTTCTTGGACATAATCCAAACGATTTTGATATAACAACAAATGCAAAACCTTCAAAAATAAAAAAAATTTTTAAAAACTCTCGTATTATTGGTCGTCGCTTTAGACTAGCTCATATTTTTTATGGTAAAAAAGTATTTGAAGTAAGTACATTCCGTTCGTTAGTAGATGGTTCTGTTGGTAATAGTTTTGGATGTTTAGAAGAAGATGTTCAGCGCCGCGATTTCACTATAAATGCACTTTATTACGATCCAGTAAAAGGTCACATTATAGATTATGTTAATGGATTTGAAGATATTTTAGCCAAAAAAATTGTACCTGTTATTCCATTAGATCGAATTTTTATAGAAGATCCAGTTCGCATGCTGCGGGCTATAAAATATGCCGCAATAACTGGGTTTCGCTTACCAACAAAAATTAAACGTAAAATTACGCATTCGGCACACTTGCTTTCACCAATTTCTCCTTCACGGCTTACTGAAGAAATGTTAAAAATAATTAATTCGTCTTGTGCATATGAGATTATAAAAAAATGTCTTGATACAGATCTTTATATGTATCTTCAACCTACGGCAACATCGCTCATGGCTGAAAAACGAGCGTTTGAAAAAAAATATATGCAAAACATAAAAGAATTAGATGCTTTTACCATTACACAACCAGAAGCACGATTAGGCAAAAAACTTGTATACCTAATATATGATTTTGTTGCGGGTATGACTGATTGGGATAAAGAAATTGAAAAACATTCTCCAACTGGTGAATTATATAAAAAAACCTGGAAGCAGGTACGAAACTTTGTACTTCCCATGAATCCTCAGCGTACAGAATTAGAGCATGCTATACTCATTACATTAAAAAAACTTGGTGTGTCTATTAAAATCCCCAAAGAGACATCAAGGCGACGTTCTTCCAGATCAAAAAACAATGGGCAAAGAACAAAAAAGCCTAAATAAAATCCTTGTACAAAAAAAAGCACCGTACAAAATGAAAACACTAATAAAAAGCAAATGTAGGTATTATTTTTTATCTGTTTTCTTTTTACTGATTTTATCAATTATTATACTTGCTTCTTCAATTAAAATGCCTGTATAACGCTCTATGTTTTCAATTATATAGAGCTGAAGATTATGAATTTTACCTGCTAAATGTGTGCCAAAAGGAACATCTATAGTAATAATAAAACGATATCCTTGTGCATTAGTTTTAATTACCAATTTTTTGATTCTTATATCAGGATCAAATTCAGTAACACAGTGCATAAGCATTTGTGTTAAAGCAGCTTCTGAAATACTTACACGACCTTTTTTTGAAAAAACAGGTCGTACAACAGATTTTTCATATACTTTAGTATTGTTTTTAGCTATTTCTTTTTTTCTCTTTTGAAAATGTACTCGTATTGAATTATAAAATATTTTAGGATAATTACGCTTTATTTGAAGAGAAGGGACTGGAATTACATGTTTTCCTTCTACTTGTCGGGAACGTATTGCTGTATCTATTTCTTTTTTTGTAGCAATATCTTCTATACGAATAATTTTTTTTGGTGTGGGTAATTGAAGCCTAGTAGCTATTTTATTGGTCATTTTTACAGATGTGCCAAGAACAAGTATTTTTTTTATATGTATACGTTGTAGTGATTTAGCTATTTCATCACGGTGCTGCTTATTATCAAAAATAGCAACTCTGACAGCTCCTAGAAATGTTTTTTCTCGTTTTGCAGAATGTCCTGCAATAATTTTATCGTCATGAATTAGGAGTCCATCATCAATTATTGCATCAATTGAATATTTTTGAGCAATTAATTTCGCTCTAAAACTCTTTCCAGTACCACTTGGTCCCACAAGAGCATAGACTGTGATTCCTTTTATAAAATTACGAAGACCGTTAAATATGTTCATATAACACACCATTATAAGACGAAACATCAAAACTTGCAAAGTATGTTTCGATAATTGTCTTAAAAAAACAAGGTATAGGTGCGGTAACTATCGATGGTAAGTCAACAGGATTAGTAGGGATTTTTAATTGTATAGCATGTAATAAAAATTCTGGAATAGATGCTGCGTGTACACATCTATTTATATTAAAAGTATTTAAATAAACATCTGTATACTTATCGGAGGAGTAAGCTGAATCTCCTGCCAATGGATGATTGTAAAAAGAAGCCTGTGCTCGAATTTGATGCATCCGTCCTGTTTCTATTCTAAAAGAGACAAGTGTGACTGGTATTTTTTTATTGAGAGCACAGATATTAGCTACCGCTAAAGGACTTACATAGGTAATAGCTTCTTTGCCTTGTGAAGAGTTTTTTACAACTTCTACTGTTCTAAAGTTTCCTGTTTTTTTGTATGTATCATCAATGTAGTTTTCCCAGACACAGACTTCTTCTAAATGACCACATAGTAATCCTACATATTCTCTTTGAATACTTTTTTCTTTAATAGCTTTTGAAAACCATTGAGCTCCAGCAAGACTTTGGGAAAAAACAAGAACACCAGTTGTTCGTCTATCAAGCCGGTGTAGGGGACCTGGTCTAAAAGAAAGTGAATTTGTTATTGTGTTTTGTTGTATAATTGTATCGAGGGACAGTTCATTTTTATTTGCTGCCTGTACAGAAACATCATACGGCTTATTAA
>DASRMY010000246.1:0-7249 GCA_035647695.1 Treponemataceae bacterium
TTTCTATTTAAATATTTTTGCAATTTCTTTTGCATATAATTTTGTCACTTCAGTTCTTTTTAATTCTTGCTTTGCTGACAATTCTCTTGGAACCTCAAACGGCTTTGTTAGAAAAACAAAATTTTGTATATGTTCAAAAGATTTAAAACCATGAAGATGATTTATAACACTCTGTATCTCTTTTTTATACAAGTCCCTTACTACATTACTTTGTACAAGATCTTCTTTTTCTTTGTACGGTATATTATTTTCTTTTGCATGTTTTTCTAACTCTGCAAAATCTGGTATTATTAATGCACCAAGATGTTTTTGGTCTTGTCCAACAACAACAGCCGTATCAATAAAGGGTGAATAACAAAGACGCTTTTCTATTGGAACAGGTTCAATGTTTTCACCACCAGAAAGAACAATGGTGTCTTTTACACGGCCAACAATAGCCAACGCATAATCATGCGTCATAACGCCTAAGTCTCCAGTGTTTAGCCAGCCGTCATCAGAAAGGACTTTTGCAGTAGATTCTGCATCATTATAATACCCCTTCATAACTTGCTCGCCTCTAACATAAATAACCCCCATTTTGCCTGGAGGACAATCTTTTCCTGCTTCAGTAAGCAATTTTATTTCCATCCCAGGAAAAGCCGTACCTACCGTTCCTGCTTCTAAATGCGAAAGATTTCGCACTGCTATAACAGGCCCTGACTCGGTAAGACCATATCCTTCCATAAGACAGATACCAGCTGCGGCAAAAAAAAGATCTATTTTTTTTTCTAAACTTCCACCACCAGAAACAGCAGCTTTTAAGCGAGTACCAAAAAGATTTCTAATAGGTTTAAGAATAACTGTATGCCCTAATGAATTAATTGGCATCAGTAGCAAACGAGGGAGAGCTGAAAAAATCTTGTCTAACGTACGGTTACGTTTTTTAAAACGTGGGGCAAGTCCTTTATACAAATTATCAAGACGAGCATAGACACCGCCGACTCTAACAAAAAAACCAAAAAGGCCCCGTTTAATAAAACTTGCCGCAGCCATTTTTTGTTGAATTGTCTTGTACACAGCTTCCCATATTCTTGGAACTGCTGTTGTATAATGGGGATTTATTTCAGCAAAATCTTTCATCATTATAGAGCCAACAGGCTTAGAATAAGCAAGCCCGACTCCGTTGCCAAGTGCAATATACTGAACACTACGTTCGAAGGAATGCCATACTGGTAACATAGTAAGCCAAATATCACCTGGCTCAGTTTTCATGCGCTCTTTGCCACCCGTAACATGCAAAAGATAGTTAGCCTGCGTAAGAGGAACCCCCTTAGGTTTTCCGGTTGTTCCTGATGTAAATATGATAGTAGCAATATTTTCTCTTTTGCCGTGCTCCACGAGCGTTTCAATTTCAGAAGGATTTTTAGCACGGTACTTTTTGCCTAATTCTATAAGTTCTGCAAAACTTATTATAGAAAGACCGGTAACATCTACGTTTTCTTTTTGTTCTTCTATAGCAATTATGGTTGTTAACTTTGGTAAATCTGCTTTTGCCTTAAAAAGACGTTGCACTTCAACATCTCTTTCAGCAACAATATACCGACATTCTGTAATACCAAATATAATTGTAATTTCACCGTCTGTAATATCTCGTCCTCTAGGCACATCTGCAGAACCACAGGCTTGTATGCCTATATCTGCAACCCCCCACTCTCTGCGGTTATCAGAAAAAAGCCCTACAGGCTCTGCTTTTTTAAGTCCAAGACTTAAAAGACCTGCGCCAAAATTAAGCGAATCCTGATAAAATTCAGCAAATGTACGTGAAACAAAGGGGCTCGACTTAGACTCCCTATAATATTGGGCATTTAAATCTGGGTATTTGTTTTGAATATCGCAGATTATTTGTGGTATTGTATTCATGCATCTCCTCTTTAATTTAGCGTTACAAAATCTTCAGTTTACATTATACACTATTTTGTCAAACTAACAGTAGCCCATTTACCACAAAATTGTTTTATTGTCGACAATTTTTATGCTATAAACTTATACAGCCTGGACATAATCAACAAAAGATTTGTAAATAGTTTCATGACCATTTTGGTTGGGATGAATCCCATCTTCACATATTAAAGAAGTATAATTATCACTTATTAAAAAACCCTTTCGAACATCTATTACCCTTAAGTTATTTTTTATTGCTATTTCTACCAGTGTATTACTATATGCTTCTTGCCAGCGATATATTTTGTTTACATCACCGAGCCACTTTAAGATATTAGCGGCATCTAAGTTACGGGATATCCATTCAAAATATCTATTTGGTTCAAGAGGAGGCAAAGACATAAAAACTGGAGAAATATATAAGGACTTAAACATTTCTATAATTGAATATATGTTTTTTACAAAACTATCAAGTGGTGTTTTGGGCTCATGTGATTTGTCAGGGCTTTTAGAAATTTGATCCCAAAAAAAATCACAATCATTACCACCAAATTCAATTAAAACAATATCATTTTTTTCTGGTGGTCTTCGTTTAATCGAACGACCAATACGCTCAACTGCCTTTTGGGTGGTCATCCCAAAACTAGCATTGTTTACAACGCTCGCTCCAGTTTTTGAAGAAAAACGCTTTACACAATTTTTTTCAAGTACATGATACCGATCTGAAGATTCATCAAGAACAATTCCTTTTAAAATTGAATCTCCCCAAATGTTTATTTTTCTTTTTTCAATATTCATATTCCTCACCTTTTTTATATTATAAATAATAGTTGCTACCTACTTAGACACACATTTATTGTTTTGGTTGCAAAGTTTAATACACGTGCGGAATATCAGAGAGCTTTGTAGTGTACTTTGGTGAAAGAAAGTTACGTTGCATATGCCAATTGGCTTTTTTACCATTAGCTTGCACATCTTGTATTTGATTACGGGTTCCCATATGAAGACAGCCAGAACCATATTTTGTATTTATACTATCACAAACATGCATTATAGCTTTTTGTTTTTTACTATCATCTTGTTCAAATAGGTCTCGTTGCATATTGGTATCGTCTTCGAGCCCGAGCAAATGCACCATAACCTTTCTATACGAATAGCCAGGGCGATATATTGTGTGTAAAAGCTTACGAGCTGTTTTTACTATATCTGGTAAATAATTAGCCACATGCGGCAAAATTTCACGTGCCTCATTATAGTATTCGTTATTGCAAGCATTTTTAGATCGAGCTGTTGTTATATAGACCATTATCACTTTACAGGCAGAACCTTCTTTTCTCATACGCTCTACCGCTTGCTGAACATATTCAGTTAGCGCTGTTTCTAGCTCTACAAGCGTACTTACCCCACGCGCAAAACTTTTAGAACAACAAATGTTTTTTCTCCTATCAGCCACTTGTCTGTCTATTGCACAAACTTCACCTAATTCTTGTACCGTTTTAAAACCCTGAATGGTAAGATGTCTTTTTGCCTCATAAAGCGGCATTTTTTGTAAGTCATAGGCTGTTTTTATATTTAAACGTGATAACAATTTTGTTTTTGCTTGCCCAATACCCCAAACATCATGTACAGCATAATTTTTTAATGTTTTTTCTTTATTAAGAGCATGCCAATAACAAACTCCGTCTTTTTTTTTAGCATGCTTATTGCATATTTTAGCAAGGGTTTTTGTAGGCGCTATACCAACTGCTACAGGTAAATGCACTTGTTTTGCAACTTCGTTTTTTATCTCATGGCCTAATGCTACCCAATCTATGTTTTTCCAAGGTGGAAAAAACAAAAAACTCTCATCGATAGAATACATTTCAACATCCGGGCAAAAACTATTATAAATCATATTTATTCTAAGGCACAGGTCAGCATATAGCGTGTAATTAGAACTAAATACAGTTACACCTTTAGCCTCATACTCATGATTCATTTTAAAATAAGCATCCCCCCGTTTAAACCCCAAATCTTTACATTCTTGATTTAGAGCAATAGTTATTCCATCGTTATTAGACAGCACTGCAATAGGTTTGTCGGCTAAATCTGGTCGAAACAAAGCCTCACATGAAGCATAAAAGGAATTACCATCAATGTGAAAAATCATAGAGTCTTACCATCGAACACACACAACCGAAAATTTCTTCACAAAGAACGGCTTCCCCTGTTTTATTAACATAGGTATATTTTTTTTTATTGTTACTTATTTGAATATGTGTAAGTTCTCGACATATAAAAACACCGTCTTTTTTTATAATAACAAGCATTCCTTTTTTAGGTACTTGTGCACAATCTACAATTAATAAATCTCCGTATAAAATATTATAATGACAAAGATCTGAAGCCGTATACCGCATGGTAAACGTTGCAGCGGGATGTGTTATAAGAATATGATTAAAATCTAATGGCTTTTCTTTATATCCTTGCGCAGGCGAAGGAAACCCTGTTGTATTCATACAAACTACTATACATTAGTATAGTAGTTATGGTCAAGTATTTTTATTCAGGAAGAACAACAGCTCCGAGTGGGGGTTTAAAACTAAAGTCGCTAATAATATGATTATATATCTCGTTCATTATCCACTGTCCTCCTGATATGGTAAAATGATTTCCGTCATCGCCCATCATCCTAATTACCTTCCCATCTGGAAAATAATTAGTGTCTCTATACTCTTTGTTTTTACCAGGAAAAATGTCTCTTATAGAAACACGTATAAGTATATTTGAGTCGTATTCTGAGGCTATTTTTTCATGAATACTATCGATATAGCGTAAGTTCTCATCATATTTTTTGCTCTTTGACATTGGCATTCCAAGCCAATAAACCTTCGAAAAAGAACGTGTTATTTGATCTAAAAGTTCATTACATCTTTTTGTATAATAATCATTCCATTCAGGCGTTTTTCGATAAATAGAAGCACCTTCACTATCTAAAACATCTATATTGTCGTTCATGCCAAGCATAAAAACAGCAGCATCAAAGTCATTTTTTTGGGTAATATCTGCAATTTTTGCCCCCCAAGCATAATACTCATCTCTAATAAAGCCAGAAGAAATAATACCCACATGCTCTGCAACAACTGCATCTATGTTTTTTGTAAGTCGGTCAAATCCAATACCAAGACTTGTAATTTGAGAATCGCCAAATATATATACCTTAAAAGGCTCTTCGGCCGAATATGCTTTTGCACTGTTTTCAGTTTGATTCGCCTGCCCTGTTTTCTCCCCGGTTTCTGTTGTTTGTTCAGTTTTTAGCGCAACATCACTTAGTACATTTTTCACTGTACTTTCAGACGGAGGCTGCAAACTAGATCGCTGATTAAAAAAACGCGTATCCCAATTTGGGTTATCAGAAAGCCCTGCGCACGTAACAAAAAGCAACCGTAGTTTAGGCACATATTCATCAACACCAAGCGCTTGCCCCGGAAAAGCAGCTGCTTGTGCAAATGGCATTAAGGTATTTTTAAGAGTTATATTGTTTAATCTTGAGACAGGAATCCATGCATTGCCACCACAAAAAACCACTAAAAGTAAGGCGCAAAGCAACGATGCAAGTACAACTTTAAGGGGAGACTGACGGCCTTTTATCCATAATTTTTCTGCTCTATTTAATAACGATTTACCCATAGTATTACAACTCACTAAAAACTAAAATATATAAAAGGGGCCACACTCGACATACTAAAAATCGAAAGACCTATAAAAAACACAACTATAAAAAGCACCTGTATAAAAATGGGTGTACATTTCCAAATAGTAAGTGCATCAGCACGAACTTTATCAGATATAAGATGCATTCCCAAACTTACAAGTAATAAAATTATGACAAGTGGCGTCAATACTTGCGGAACAATACTTTCAGCATTAAAAGCTTGTGTCGTTGTAAAAAAACCATGGGGACTTGCAATCAAAGCCTTAAACCATGCGAGAACTTCTTTCCAGTTTGTAGAACGAAACACCACCCAACTTATAGAGGTATATACAAAAGTAATTAGTACCTGCAATGCATGTCCAAAGGAATTTGTAGAAGGGGTTTTGCCCACTTTTACAAGACGCTCGACAATAAGTGCAACCCCTTGCATAACTCCCCATAACACAAACATCCAGCTTGCACCATGCCAAAGCCCACTCACTAGCATAGTAATAAAGAGAGCTACAATTGTTCTCGGAAGCCCATGACGTGAGCCACCTAGTTTAAAATATAAGTATTTTCGCAACCACATAGAAAAACTTATATGCCAGCGTCGCCAAAAATCACCAATGCAAAAAGCCGAATAGGGACGATCAAAGTTTTTCGGCGTAGTAAAACCTAAAAGCAAGGCAATACCAATAGCCATGTCACTATACCCAGAAAAATCACAATAAATGACCGAGGAATAACCAACCGCTGCCATAAAAACCTGAAAACCACTATGAGCTGATAAATCAGTAAAAACTGGATTTACTAATAGGGTAGAAAGATAGTTTGCAAAAACAAGTTTTTTAAGTAAACCACTCATAATTAATGCTGAAGCAGTACTAAAATCAACAGTTTGAGCCTCTGTCGCTACATCTAAATCGCCATAAAACTCAGTCGCATGAACAATGGGTCCTGATGCCACCTGCGGAAAAAACGATATATATAAAAGAGTATCTATTAGACCTTGGGTGCTCGTAAGCGCTGCCCGCTTAGAATTTGCCGCATGAGGAAAAAGCATATGTATTTCAGAATAATGACCATATCCAGTAAAAAGACTACCCGAAGCAGAATCAAACACAAGACTCAAGCCCTTAAAGGTATAAAAAGAAATACCTATTGGTAGAACAATATGTAAAACAGGCAAAATATTTTTAAATTCTACCCCACCTGATAGACGAAAAACCAGTACATTTATAGATTCTGCAAAAAACCCATAGTATTTAAAAAATAATAGAACGCACACATTAGTAACAACAGCCATAACCAATGCAAAATATCGCCATCCAGAACGAGACATCTTTTTTTCTGACTCTGCAACAACACAGGCAAACCCCCAGTTCATAAAAGTTGAAAACAGCAAAAGAAAGCATAAATGCCAATCCCAAAAGGCATAAAAGGCATAGCTTACTATAATGAGAAACACCTTGCGTCCCAAGTGAGAGGTGAACACAAACCAGTAAAGTAAAAATACTGCTATAAAAAAACCTAAAAAACTAAAAGTTGGAAACAACATTCTTATTCATTTTGCTTTATTTTGCCCTTTTGTGCAAGAATAAAACCCCCATCTTGTTTTTTTTGAAACCTTTACTATTATTTACTGTTTTGTAC
>DASRMY010000247.1:0-2761 GCA_035647695.1 Treponemataceae bacterium
TAATTGATTTAAACCGATATTATCATACCATTCAATTTTGGTTTCAATTGCTGTATATAAATTTTCAGTCAAATTCTTTAATTCGCTCATATAGGTATTATGGTCTGCTTTTAATCATTTATCAAGCATTATTTACTGTTAGTAAAAAATATGCGACAGGTAAGTGTGCTTGAAATATCTTGCGGCAGTGTTTTTTCAATAATTGACCCTATTGGAAGATAAACTGTTGCTGCAATTCCGGCTCGTATTTTTTTTGTGAAAAACCTATCAAGGTTAATTTGTAATGAGGGGTAGAAAAAACGCCCTTTACTATAAAACCATTTGTTAATACGAGAAACATCAGCTTGTTCGTTTTCTAGAATTTTAGTTGATTGTATGCCATAGCGAAGAAAAAAAGAAAGGCCAGGCTGTATACCAATGCGAAACATTTCTGTTGATATTACAAATTTTGCAGGAATTTGTATAATAAGAGAAGGTACGGTTGTTGTTCGATGTTCAATTTCAGCAGGGAGCGCAGTTTGTAATTCATTATTCCACAGGTATGTGGCAACATAGATACTAGTTTGCGGAGAAAAAGATAGCCATGGGTTTATTGGAATTTCATATCCAGCGCCCAACGAAAAAAGATGCGGAGTTGGAGCACTGTTTTTTACTGTATTGATAATTGAAAGATGGCCAAGCTCTAAAAAAAAATTGCCAGGCTGGTCTTTTTCATCGATAGGAACTGTTTGGTTTTCGTTTGCTGTGGCTAAAACTGTAATAACTAAAACGATAGCAATACAATACAATTTTTTTTTCATTATATACTTCCTGTATACAAAACTTTTTCGAGGTCTACAACAAGAAAACCGCTTGTACCTGTTTGGTAAAAGTCAGTTTCTTCCCAACTTATATATAAATTTGATCCAGCTAGAATTGTACTGCCATAAATATATCCAGGAGGTAGTTTTGGAAGTTTAAATGCTATTGTTTTACCCTTGTTAATAACGTGTTTTGAAGGTAGTTTTCCAGCAAAGTAGGCAGTCCCATCAGAAAAAACAGCAAGAGAACAATGTGGCATAGTTAGTGAACAAGCTTCAAGAGGATTTGTTTGACTTGGGTTTTGAGCATAGGTAATAACGCCAGTATTTTCTATATGTCTTATATAAAAAGATGTTGAGTTTGGTATCATCTTTAGTAGTTTTTGTAATTTTTGAGGAGCGTTTTTAAAAGACCGAGGTGTTATTTTAGATTGAAATAGTTCTTGTGATATTTGAACGCTATGTATGTGGTTGTCACGTATAGCTGATAAGAGCGATTCATTAAAGCTTGTTTGAGTAAAAAGAATGGTTGTTTTTTGTTCGGTTGACGATTTAAAGCCGGCATACCACACGGTATCTATATAATGTAGTTCATTAAGCGATAAATCTTTAAAGTATAATTCATTGTTTTTAGGATAGAAATTTTGACTGTATAAAAGAGATTGAAACTGGTTAGTTGTGTTATCAAATTGCACAAGAATTGGGCAAATTGTTTCTTTTATAGAAGAATCAAAAATGGTATTTGTATAAAAATTGCATGTTATTGTATTGTCTATATAGTAGAGACTACCAACGCTTGCATGTGAAAACCAATCTGGCATTTTTGCAAGATATGTTTGTGAGCCAATGCCGTTTTTTTGAATACCAGAATCCATTGGACAAACAAGAATACCAAGCTTGTTAACAGTAAAAAAACCAGAATTATTTACCACTATGCCAGATGTTATGCGAGGTTTTTCGGTCCAAGGTAATTGAGAACTTGTAGGTGCAAGAGATGGCTTATATGTTTCTAAAAAACCTGTTTGTGTAAAGTAAAACCAGCGATGAGTGTTTTTTTCATTTGCCGAATTAAGTAGTTTTGAGTATAGGTTGTTTTCTATCTTGTTTTTGTTATCTGTACAAGAGGTAAAAAAAAGCATTGCAGAGCAACTACAAAGCAAAAGCCCTAAAAGAGATTTTTTTATATGGCTTACAAGCTTGTTTGTTATTGTTTTCATCTAGTCTAGTGTAACCGTGCTTGCCTCTAAATTCAAGTTATTTTATTATCAAGAGAGTTATTTTATAGTGACTTGTGTTTTTATGGTTTTAAACAAGAACTCGAAAACGTTCCATTTGCTATGCTACTGATAATTGCTTCTATGTTAAAAGACCAAATAGTTTCAGATACTGCTATTCCTTTTGAATTTGTATCGTTTTCAATCGCTATCAAACAATCATACAATTTGAACCAATTAAAATGCGCTAGAAAGGTCGTTTTTTCTTCGTGTGTTCCGTAGGACTGATTATAAAGACAATAGCATATATATGCTGCAAACCCACCTATAATAGATGTGCAGCGGGAAACAGGATAGACACAACCTTGCGGTTGTGCATCGATTTCAGATCGATAAAACAAAACGGGTGTTGGTTTGTTTTTATGTATGTTTATTGTAATGCGTGTGTTTGTACAATCAAGGTTTTTTTGTATTTGTTTGCCATTATTGCCTATATACTTGTAAAATGCTGTGCCAGAATTATAATTGTTTGGTACAGAAATAATGAGTGTGTCTATTGTTCTTTTTTTTGAAAAGGGTAGGTGCCCGTGTGAACAAGAAGGCACTAGATAAAAAATTAAAATACTGATGAGTATATAAGAAAATCTTTTCACGCCTTAAGTATGTTTTTTTCGGGCCTAGAAAACGTAGTTTTGCAAAATGTTTTATTATATAAATAAAGAATATAAAAAAGGCCAACTAATATAA
>DASRMY010000248.1:0-2802 GCA_035647695.1 Treponemataceae bacterium
AAATAATGATTGGTCTTTAAATATAGACTTATTGCTTGATGCGGTACATGGTACTGGTGTCTATAGCTCTGAGGGAGAAGCTTCTGGAGTTATTTTTGCTAATCCAAATGCGCCAACATCACTTGCATTGAACCGTATACAAATACAGGGTTTGCTTGAAAAATATCCTAAAAACAAAGTTTTAGTACTAGATGAGGCTTATGTTGATTTTGCCTCTGAATCTGCCGTACCGCTTCTTAATACGTATAAAAATCTTGTAATTGTTAGAACATTTTCAAAGTCTTTGAGTTTTGCAGGTATGCGTCTTGGTTATCTTGTTGCAAGTAAAGACATTACAAGTAAAATCCTTACAGTTAAAAATAGTTTCAATCATTTCCCTGTTGATATACTTGCGGAGCATGCTGGAAAAAAAGTTTGTTCTGAAGTAGCGTATTACATTGGTATAACAAAAAAAATTACAAAAACACGAGAATGGTTTCGTAGTCTTTTGTGCAAAAAGGGTTGGAGTATTCTTGCATCTCAAACAAATTTCTTGCTTTGTAAAAAAAGTGGTTTAAATGGAAAATATGTTTACGAAGCTATAAAAAAAGAAGGTTTTTTAGTGCGATACTTTGATAGTGCAGGTATTGAAAAATATGTGCGAATTTCAATAGGTACACAAAAACAAATGGAAAAGCTTGCTAAATTTATGCTTGAGTTGTAGTATATTTAGATAGGAGTGTTTATGCGATTTTTAGTTCTTTCTGATATTCATGGGGATTTAAAATATCTTGAGCTCTTAAATGAAGAATTTGCAGACGCAGATGCGGTTCTTTTTGCAGGAGATTTTGCTGCTATGGGGAAGCCCGAAACAGCATTACCTGTTTTAAATACACTTATTAAAAAACATGAGTCGTTATATGCAGTTCTTGGTAATTGTGATGAACCATCGTTTCGTGAAGAACTTGAGATTCTTGACGTTTCTGTTCAAGGGGATGTTGTGTTTCGTGATGGACTAGCCTTTGCCGGATCTGGTGGCGCCCTTAGGTTTACAGGGGTAACGCCATTTGAAAGAACTGAAGATGAAATACTACATGATCTTCGTATTATTTCAGAACAACAAACAACCCAAATGGTTAATGCAAGTGATTGGGGGGATCTTATTTTACTTGTGCATCAACCACCTGCTAATACAAAACTAGATCTTGTATCTGCAGGTTTGCATGTTGGGTCAAAAAAGCTTCGTGCTTTTATAGAAGAGCATAAACCATTAGTTCTTATTTGTGGACACATTCATGAATCCGCTGCTGTAGACACAATTAATGATACCATTTGTATAAACCCAGGTGCGCTTGTAGAAGGGCGGTATGCTATACTTGAAATAGAAAAAAAAGATGATAAGTGGCACGTAACAAAAGCAGAACTTAAACAACTATAAATAGTCACTAAATCTTATACATAAAATCATTTGTAATAAGACCAAAATTACTGTATAATTTTCTATTATGATATGGAATCCTGAAAAAGAATGCATGAGCATAGATTCACTTCGCTCATTGCAATTTGCTCGTTTAAAGAATTTGGTAGAGCATGTGTATGCGACTGTCCCTTTTTATAAAAACAAATTTGATAAAGCTGGTGTTACGCCCGGAGATATTTGTTGTCTTAGTGATATTTCTAAATTACCCTTTACTACAAAGACCGATCTACGAGAAACTTATCCCTATGGACTTAGGGCAGCTCCTCAGTCTGAAATAGTTGAAATTCATATGTCTTCTGGTACAACGGGAACTCCTGTTGTTGCCGCATATACAGATCACGATTTAGATGATTGGGCAGAAGGCATGGCGCGTACTCTTTCTGGTGCCGGGGCAACTTCAAGTGATACCATACAAAATGCCTATGGATATGGGCTTTTTACAGGTGGTATGGGTGTTCATCATGGTGCAAGAAAACTAGGTGCTACGATAATTCCGGTTTCATCTGGAAACACACAAAAACAACTTATGCTTATGCGAGATTTTCACTCCAATGTTTTTGCATGCACACCATCTTATGCTTTGTATATGGCAGAAAGAGCTGAAGAATTAGGTATTAATATAAAAAAATTACATGCTCGGGCTGGTTGTTTTGGAGCAGAACCTTGGTCTGAGGGGATGAGAAAAACAATTGAAAAAAGATGGGGCATAAAAGCCTATGATATTTATGGGCTTACTGAAATTACAGGTCCTGGTGTAGCTTTTGAATGTGCTAGACAAGATGGTTTGCATTTTAATGAAGATATGTGGTATCCTGAAATTGTAAACCCTGATACAGGGGAGCCTGTACCTGACGGAGAAAAGGGTGAGTTGGTTATTACAACTCTTACAAAACAGGGAACTCCTGTTATTCGGTATCGTACTCGTGATATTACGTGTATTTATCCTGAAATCTGTGTTTGTGGACGAACGACACGACGTATTCATCGCTTATTTGGACGGACAGATGACTTATTAATAATTCGCGGTGTTAATGTATTTCCTAGTCAAATTGAAAATATTCTCATTGAAATAAGCGGCGTTGAACCTAATTATTTAATAGTTGTAGATCGTGATCAACAGACACATCTTGATACGGCTGAGTTACATGTCGAGGTTAGTGCTGATCAGTTTAGTGATGAAACAAAGTGTATGGAAGCATTACGAAATAATATTACAGAAGAAATGAAAAGCAAGCTAGGAATTACGTTAAAAATAAAACTTGTAGAGCCCAAAAGTATTGAACGCTCGAAAGGAAAAGCAAAACGTGTAATTGACAATAGAATTATCTAACTGTGTAAAAGAG
>DASRMY010000249.1:0-2575 GCA_035647695.1 Treponemataceae bacterium
ATTCCTTACATATAAACTTATTTGTTACATATATCAAATGTATAAAATAAAAAAAAGGACTGTTCAAGTGAACAATCCTTTTTAGCGGCAATGGGGTTTGAACCTATGACCGTTCGGATATGAGCCGAGTGCTCTACCAACTGAGCTATGCCGCCATGACGATACAGATAGTACAAGAAATAAATATTCTCGTCAATACAGGAAAGGGGAAAACTATCGTAATTCTGCATTTTTTATACTTTTTTTTGCGTTTGCCACAAGCTGGTTTATGTGCTCCGAACTATAAGGGTCAATAGAATTATACGTGTGGTCTATGCAATTTTCAGCCCTAAATTCTGCAAATTGCCACGAAGCATCTTTGGGTAAAAGTGCGCCTATTGTTTTTATTTCAGCTTCAGTAACAAGTGGAGGTACAAGGACAGTTCTAAATTCTCTTTTGTTTGCTGGTAATCCAGAAACAAATTGTATTGACTCTTGTATGTTTTTTTCATATACACGTGCATATTTTTTGTCTCTTGTTAATTCGTAGTATCGTTTGGGGGCTGTTTTTATATCGAGGGCTACAAAATCGGGACTTGTTTCTTTTTTATTAAATAAAGCTTTAAGTTGCCCAGGTAGCATGCCATTGGTATCAATTTTTACACATATACTATATTTTTTAATTTCTGAGATAAAATCTGCTAATTCTGGGTGAATAAGCGGTTCTCCCCCAGACAATACAATTCCGCCTAGAACATTTTTTCTTTTTTTTAAATGCTCAAGTACGTCTGTAGGAGTTACCGCATCTTTGTCAGGCAGTGTGTTTTCAACTAATTCAGTATTATAACAATAGGGGCAATATAAGTTGCAACCACTCATAAAATATGCGGCTGCAACCTTACCTGGATAATTAACTAGCGTAGTTTTTATAAGCGTTCCGCGTATCATTATGCAGTTTTTACTACTAATTCTGCCAATTCATCTGCAGAATGTGCACGTCCTATTTCGTCTGTCCCATTAAATAAAATTACGGTAGGAGCTGCAAAAACGCCTAGTTCTGTTGCTCGTGCAAGCCCATTTTCTGAATCTACATCAACACTAACTACTGTATCTTTTACGTTTTCAAGATATTCTTTTACTGGTGGGCAGTTTGGGCATGTTTTTCGTGAAAAAAATTCATAGCGAAGTGAAGTTGAATTTTTTGAAGCTTGATAATTTTCTTGTGCTATTGAGTTTTGAGCATTTTCCGCAAAAAGCAGGCTTTCTTCCTTCTTTGTATACGTATGACCTTCTGAGTTTTCTTCGTCATCAAATTCATACAGCTTTCGGTGATTGTATTCATCACGCTTACCCTTGTTCCAATTGCGAACACTGCGATAATAACCAACAATGCGTGCATACACCTCAGCTTCTGTGCCGTGTACATCTTTTAATTCTTCTTTTGTCGAAGCAATTTGTGCTTCTATTTCTGCGAGTGATTGTGTTGCCATAATTAGTCCCTCCCTAATTTTTTATGTAGCATTTTTTATTATTGACTCTCTCTTTGCTTCAAGTTCTTGTAGTTGTGTTTTTAGCTTTTTCTCATTTTCTGTTTTGCATTTTGGACATTCAAAATGCTCTCCATTTAAGTATCCATGAATTGGACAAACAGAATATGTTGGAGAAATAGTAAAATACGGAATCCGATAATTAGATGCAATAGCCTTTACTAAATCTCTACATGCTTTCCAGTCTTTTATATTTTCTCCCATATAGGTATGAAATACAGTTCCTCCAGTATATTTTGTTTGCAATGATTCTTGATGATCTAATGCTTCAAAAACATCGGTTGTATATTCTACCGGTAATTGGGTTGAATTATTGTAATATGGTTCCTTATCACCTGATGTAATTATATCAGGAAACTGATTTTTGTCATGTCGTGCAAGGCGATATGAGGTGCTTTCTGCAGGTGTTGCTTCTAGATTAAAAAGTTCATCTGTCTCTTCTTGATAATCTGCAAGTTTATTTCTCATATGTATAAGAATTTTTTCTGCAAATTCTTTTCCTTTTGGATCTGCTATATCTACACCTAAAAAGTTAAGACAGCACTCATTCATTCCGTTTAAGCCAATTGTATTAAAATGGTTATTTAGTGTTGAAAGATAATATCTTGTGTATGGAAACAAACCGCCATCTAGTAATCGTTGTATTACCTTTCGTTTTGTAGTAAGGCTTTCTTTTGCCAAATCCATAAGGTAATCTAGGCGTTTAAAAAACTGTGATTCTGTTTTTGCACGATAGCCTATTTGTGGTAAGTTAATCGTTACCACACCTACAGAACCAGTAAATTCGTCTGATCCAAAAAGTCCGCCACCACGTTTGCGTAACTCCCGTTTGTCAAGCTGTAATCGACAACACATTGAGCGAACATCGCTTGGGTTTAAATCAGAATTCATAAAGTTTTGAAAGTAAGGTGTTCCATATTGTGCCGACATTTCGAATAATAATTTTGCATTTGAACCATCCCAGTCAAAGTCTTTTGTTATATTATATGTTGGAATGGGGTATGCAAAGCCGCGTCCTGCTGCATCACCTTGAATCATAAGTTCTATAA
>DASRMY010000250.1:0-3183 GCA_035647695.1 Treponemataceae bacterium
CCCTAATACCCAAAAAACGAGGATTACTAACACCCTCTGTTTGTCTTTTCCCATAATATATAATTTTTCCACGAACATTTTCAGCCAAAAAAGATGCATAATCGTCATGTTCAGGAATAAAGGCTACAGAATCATTAGAAAAATTCTTAAAAATTTGTTTTTTTTGCTGTGCAATTTCATCTTTTGTACCGAGAATACCGATATGGGAAGTACCAACATTTGTAATAACAGCAATATGAGGAAAAAGCACATCGGTGAGTTCTGCTATTTCATCCGTTCTATTCATGCCAATTTCAAAAACACCAACTTCATGCTCTTTTCGTATATTTAAAACAGACAAGGGTAAGCCTGTTTCTGAATTTAAATTGCCCTCTGTCATAACTAGGTTATATTTTTGCTTTAAAACACTTGCGATAAGTTCTTTGGTAGTAGTTTTACCACTTGAACCAGTAATAGCAATTTTAATAAGATTGGGAAATTCTCTTACATACGCTGCTGCTAGAGCTTGAAGAGCATAAAGAGTATTTTCTACTGCAATAATACACACCTCTAAGGAGTTAAGCTTTTCATAGGTGCTAAAAAATTCTTCTATTGATGAGCTACAAACCAAAACAACAGTAGCACCTTTTAAGACGGCCGCCTCCACATATATATGACCATCTTGAAATTGTCCTAAAAGAGGAACAAACAAACTCCCTGCTACTACATCATTACTATCTATCACCACTGACGTAAAAGAGAATTTTTTATTTTTTAGCCTTTTTGAGAAAAGCTCTTTACCTTGCACCGCATCTAATAGCTTTTCTTTGCACATCATAGTCATTTTTTTACTTAGCTCCAATTTCTATACGGACAATTTCATCGCTGGCTGCTTTATGCATACCAAGTTTTTCTATTGCAATTTTTTCAATCCTAGCTGAACATGAAAGCAAACCTATATCACTTATTAAGCGCTTATTGTTTTCTATAAGCGATGTTTGTTTTTTTTCTAAACTAGTAATTTCATTTTTTAATTGTGTATAACGACGTGACTCTATACTATCCAAGGCAAGAAGAGCTGGAATACTAAGCGTGAGTATAAAAACACCTATGTTTTGCAAAACACCTTTTATTTTTTTCATGCTTTATCTCCAAGTTTCTTTACTCCACGTAATTTTGCACTACGAGAAGGAGAATTTGCTTTGACTTCTTCATCTGTTGGTCCAATGGGTTTACGAGTAAGTACAAGTGCTCTAGGCTCACCACCACAAGTACAGGAAGCTTGTTCAGGAGGACAGATACATTTTTTTCCAAGATCACGAAAAAAGTTTTTAACAATTCTATCTTCAATAGAATGAAAGGTAATAACACCCATTTTTCCACCTGGTTTTAAAACATCAAAGGCATCTTTTAATACAGATTTTAACCTATCCAATTCATCATTTACTGCTATTCTAATAGCCTGAAAAGTTTTAGTTGCAGGATGAATACCACCATGACGATACGGAGCAGGAACTGCATTATAAATAATATCGGCAAGTTCTCTCGTTGACACAAGGCGAGATTTTTGCCGATATTGCACAATTGCACGTGCAATACGCCGACTATACCTCTCATCACCATAATTATAAATAATATTTGCAAGCTCTTCTTCTCGTAGCTCATGTATCAATGTTCTCGCGCTTTTTTGTGCATTTTTATTAAGCCGCATATCCAGGGGCTCATCATATTTAAATGCAAACCCTCGCCCACTTCGTTCATAATGGTATACAGAAATACCCAAATCGAACAAAATTAAATCTGGAGCCCGCTGAGCATCCGAAAAAGTAGCAAAAAAATCATTAAACCAACCTAAATGAAATTTCATTCTTTCGCCAAAATCTGCCAAACGCTCTTTTGCACGTTGTTGAATATTTGAATCTGCATCTATTCCCAAAATGTGTACGCCTGGAAATTGTTCTAAAAAAGCCTGAGAATGACCGCCCTCACCTGTTGTAGAATCAACCATAAAACAATCATGCTGATATGGCTCTCCTAGAGGCGATAGTAAATTTAAAGTCTCTTTTAACAAGACTGGCGTGTGAACAATATCCATTAACCCCTCAAACCCCTCAAACCCCTCAAATTACAAACAAATCTCACTTAAAGCTTCGGTCGCTTCACGAAAAGAAAGATTTGTTTCTTCAAGATACTCTTTATATTTTAGAGCATCCCAAATTTCTATATATTTATTTATTCCTAAAATTACACAATCTTTTGACAAAGCAGCGTATTCTCTCAAACTTTGAGGAATAGAGATTCGCCCTGATTTATCAAACTCACCTTGTTGAGCAGGAGCTATTAGGTGTCGCAATACTAATCGCGAATTTTTATTAAAGGGAGATGCACTTTCCATAAGCTTTTTTGAAAAGTTTTTCCACTCAGCTGGCGGGTATAACCACAAACACCCATCTAGGCCTTGCGTTATCATGAGTTGATTTTCTGTTAAAACAGATCGTAATTTGGCAGGAAATAATATCCTTCCTTTTTCATCCAAAGTATTACGATACTCGCCAGTTAGTAACTCCACTTTTTACCACTTTCTCCCACTTTTTACCACTTAAAACCATTCTAACGCAAAATTTTCTATTGTCAAGCTTGAAAATTATAAAACTGTCCAAAAAGAAAGAAACTTATTTACATTCTGAGTATACATCTGTATAGTGTATAAAAATGATTAACACATATAATGAATCAAGCCTCCATAAAACATTAAAAATATTAATAGCTGAAGAACATGCTTCTAAAACAGAAGTTAAACTTGACGGATATATTTGTGATGTCGTTACGTTTTATACATCGATGAAAAGAGGTGATTTTTGTGATGTTTTTGAAATTCAAACACAGAACCTTGGAAAACTTCTTTCAAAAATTACTCATTTGCAAAAAAAACATAATGTTTGTCTTGTACATCCAATTTCGATTGAAACCTATATTGAGACATACTCAGAAAACGGAGAAAAACTTAGTTGTAGAAAAAGCCCTAAAAAAAAAGATGTATATAATCTTTTTGATGAACTTACGGGTATTTGGTCGCTTATAAACACATGCAAAAACAATAAAAACTCAAATGTTTTAGGGCATTTTAAACTTGAGATAGTAGAAACAAAAATTATTAAAATTAAAATTAAAACAAAAGAACCTGTTCAATTAACAAATAAAAGC
>DASRMY010000251.1:0-3377 GCA_035647695.1 Treponemataceae bacterium
TAAGTATACTGTGAAAAAACCACAACAGCAAGAATGGCTAGGGTAGAGCACCCTTAGGCGAGTATTTAATCGCACTATTGGTCAAACAGTATAAATATACTTGACTAACTGTATATTTATGCAATATGATGCCACCATGAAGTTATCTGGTGCAGAAATTATAGTAAAAATACTCGAAAATCAAGGTATAACGACCATTGCAGGTATTCCTGGAGGTTCTGTTCTTCCCTTATATGATGAGCTTTATAAAAGCTCAATAAAGCATGTTCTTGTGCGTCATGAGCAAGCTGCGGGCTTTATAGCTCAAGGTATGTCACGAACAAGCGGGTTACCTTCTGTTTGTATTGCAACCAGTGGGCCTGGTGCTCTTAATTTGCTAACCGCTATAGCTGATGCACGTGCAGATTCTATTCCTCTTGTAGCTATAACAGGTCAAGTCACTAGAAGCTTAATAGGTACGGATGCTTTTCAAGAAGCAGATACGTTTGGACTTTCTTTTCCCATAACCAAACACAGTGTTATGGTTACTTCTGCTGCAGAATTGTTAGATGTTTTACCACAAGCATTTGCTCTTGCTGGTAGTGGTCGACCTGGCCCTGTTCTCATAGATGTTCCTCGAGATGTTCAGACAGAAATTATAGAAATTAATTTTTTGCCCGAAGTTACGAGTGCAACTCGTAAACCTGCTCATTACCAAGCAAAGGGCAAGCATTTTACGCTTTTAATAGAGCAAGCAGTTAAACTTATTAGAGAATCAACAAAACCTGTTTTATATCTAGGTGGAGGAACAAATTCAATAGAGACTTCATCTCTCATTTCTGATTTTCTTAGAATACAGCCAATGCCTGTTGTAAATACCCTTATGGCATTAGGAGTTGTTCCTGCTACAAGCCCTTTTAATCTTGGTATGATTGGAATGCATGGTTCTGTTTGTGCTAATGAGGCAATGTATGGGGCTGATTTAGTTATGGCTGCTGGTGCACATTTTGATGATAGAGCTACCGGGGTAGTAGAAAAATTTTGTCCTAATGCAAAAATTATACATATTGATATTGATGCGGCAGAACTTAATAAAATTTATGCTGCTAATGTTTCTCTCGTTGCTGATGTGGAGTCAGTTTTTCCAGTACTAACTAATCTATTAGGTGAGAAAGGAGAAAAAAATACAAATAAAACAGCAAAGTCAGAATGGCTTGCAGATGTACAAAAATTAAAACAAAAAGAAGCAAAGCCTACTAATGCTGGAAATTTTATAGCATCGATTGCTGATTTTGCACACCAAGCAGGTTTTGGTGGTGAAAAAACTATAATTACAACAGATGTTGGCCAGCATCAAATGTGGGTTGCTCAACATTACCCATTTATGTGTCCACGACAATTATTAACAAGTGGTTCTTTAGGAACAATGGGTTTTGGTCTTCCAGCAGCATTAGGTGCAGCTTTACAAAATCCAAGTAAACGTATTCTCTGTTTTACCGGTGATGGCTCTCTTATGATGAATGTTCAAGAGTTAGCAACCCTTGCTGAAGAAAACCTAGATGTTACAGTTATTGTTTTAGACAATGGCGCCTTGGGTATGGTTCGGCAACAACAAGAGTTTATGTGTGATAAACGTTATAGCGCCTCTATATATAAAAAATCACCAGATTTATGTGCAATTGCAGCAGGATTTGGTATACCTGTTGTAGATACAAGAACCTCTGGTTGGCAAAAAAAAGCGTTTCCTAAAACAGGGGGAGGCCCTCGCTTTGTGTATTGTAACATTGACCAAGGAGAAAACGTTTTTCCCTTTGTCCCGGGCGGTAAGGCAAACATAGAAGCTATTTTAGAATAGCTTCTATGTTATAATAGATTAATAACTGCTGATGCTCGAGAAAATCCTTATACCACAGGGTTATTATTCGTATAAATTACCAAAAAAGGTCGTTTGCAAAAATTTCTCTGCAAATTTTAGAGAAACCCTCTTGAAAAGAGTTTTTATTTATGATAATTTAAATTACCCTTTACGCGGCAAGTAAAGACGTACTTTTTATTTACTTTATTTTTATTAGAGGAATCGTAAATGGCAACTAGAAGAAATCCCCGTTTTAAGGAATGCAGAAGGCTTGGTGTAAACACTTGTGGACATCCAAAAGCAATGAAAAAAGTTCAAGAGCAGGGTTTTAAACGAAGACGAAAACCGTCTGAATATTCACTTCAGTTAACTGAAAAACAAAAAATTAAAGCATACTATGGTATTTTTGAGCGACAGTTACATAATACTTTTGTAAAAGCTAAGAAAAAGACAGATATGAAACATGGTGATGCTTTGTTAGTAATGCTTGAAAGCAGATTAGACAATATTGTATACCGTGCAGGTTTTGCAAATTCAATTCGAATGGCTCGTCAGCTCGTATCTCATGGGCATATGCGTGTTAATGGTCAAAAAGTTGACATTCCTTCATATGAATTAAAACCAGGAGACGTAGTAGCTCTACGTGACAAGTCAAAGGGTATAGAAAACTTTAAAACTACTTTTTTATCACAAAACGTTAGAGGATTAGAGTATGTTTCACGAGATGAAGAAAAGTTACGTGCAACGTATACACGTTATCCAGAACGAAAAGAAATTCCAGTAGAAATTAATATGCAACTTGTTGTTGAGTTGTACTCACGATAGGCTTACGAACTATAAAAAGCGCTCCAAAGAGGAGCGCTTTTTTTTGCTAAGCTGAATGTATTATATAGGAAACTTTCGCATAAACTCTCTAAGAATTTCTATAGGAGCAGGGCGTGCATCAATATCTACAAGATTTTTCTTGTTTTTATAAAAGTCAATAAGGGGAGCAGTAGATTCGCGGTATACGATGAGTCTGTTTTTTATAGCTTCAATTTGATCATCATCACGAATATAAAGTTCTGCACCACACGTATCGCAGACACCCTCTTTTTTAGGTTTATTAAATTGCACATGAAAATTTGTTCCGCATTCTTTACATACGCGACGACCTGAAAGACGTTCAACTACAGCTTCATTAGCAATATCAAAATTTATTGCTGCATTAATCTTAGTTATGTTTGAAAGTGCTTCAGCTTGTGCAATTGTACGAGGGAAGCCATCTAATATAAATCCATCTTGAGCATCTGGTTTTGCAAGACGATCTTTTACAAGTTGTATAGTTAACTCATCACTTACTAATTCTCCCGCATCTATAACAGCTTTTACTTTTATGCCGACTTTAGTTTTGTTTTTAATAGCTGCACGAAAAATTTCTCCAGTAGAAATGTGAGGTATCTTGTATTCTTTTGCTACCTTTGTAGCAAGTGTGCCTTTTCCTGCTCCAGGTGGTCCTAAAAAAATAAAATTCATCTATAATCTCCTATAAACAGTCTGAAAT
>DASRMY010000252.1:0-3302 GCA_035647695.1 Treponemataceae bacterium
ATATTGTTTTTATTGATTAAAATAATAAATGTAATTATGATATGCTCTAAGGCAAAATAGTAATTTAATAGGAGTTTGTATGCTTTCACAATCCCAGTATTTGGCTGATTGGGACGATATTGACTATCCCAATTTTGTTGAATGGCTTAATCATGGTAAAACAGTGTATAAAAATCATATTGCTCTTAGGTATAGAAAGGGTAAGGCAAAAGAATTTGACGAGTGGACCTATGATCAGCTTTTTACAAAAGCACAAGCCATTGCCCGTGCTTTAATTAGACGAGGATGTAAAAACAATGATAGAGTTGCTATTTGGGCAGAAAACCGTCCTGAATGGTGTGCTACTTGGCTTGGTATTGTAATTGCTGGTTGTATTGTTGTTCCTATTGATTTTAGTCTCCCAGTTGAAGATGTAGCTTCTATTCTTAACATGGCAGATGTAAGTGGCATGTTTTTAGGAGCAAGAAAAGAAAAAGCAATTGAAACAATAAAAGAAAAGTGTGCAAATATAGAGTTTGCTTCTGTTTTTGATAATGATTTTGAATCTTTTGTAGAAAAAGGATTTCTTGTGAATGGGGAAAAGGAAATCCTTCCTACTGGCGAATCAATAGCTCCTGAGCAGGCTGCTTCAATAATTTTTACTTCTGGGACAACTGGGCTTGCTAAGGGTGTGACCCTTTCTCATTATGGGATTATTGCAAATATAAATGCTTCAATTATGTCGCTTCCCATAACCGAAACAGATGTGTTTATGGGCGTGCTTCCCTTGCATCATTCCTATCCTACTACGTGTGCTTTTTTATCACCTTTAACGGTAGGTGCAAGCCTAACTATTTGTGAAAAAGTGGTTGGTAAAATAATTATTGATGATACGCATGATTCTGGAGGAACAATAATTATTGCAGTTCCAATACTCTACGATAAAGTGATGGCTGGTTTGAGAAAAGGGTTTAAGGCAAAAGGCGCTCTAATTAATAACGCAATAAAACTTTTATCTGGAATATCACGTTTTTTTAGAAATGCATTTAAATGTCATGGTGTTGGCGAATTTCTCTTAAAAGGAATCCGTGGCACGGCAGGATTAGGAAGTATTCGTCTTCTTGTGGCAGGCGGGGGAGCATTAGATTCTAAAACAGCAGATTTTTTTGATGACCTTGGGTTTCATATTGTGCAGGGGTATGGGATGAGCGAAAATGGACCTTTGATAACAACAAATACTATAAAGTATAAAAACAATAAAGCTGCTGGTCTTGTTGTAAAATATACAGACCTTAAAATTCTTGATACACGTGAAGATGGGATAGGTGAGATAGCTGTAAAATCTCCTTCTCTCATGCTCGGTTATTATAATGACCCTGAAGCGACAAATGAAGTTTTTACAGAAGACGGGTTTTTAAAAACAGGGGATCTTGGATATCTTGATGAGGATGGTTTTTTGTTTATTACTGGCCGTCTAAAAAATATTATAGTTACATCTGGAGGAAAAAACATTTATCCTGAAGAAATAGAATCATATTTATCTAAAAACCCAGTGCTATCTCAAGTTCTAGTACTACCAAGAAAAGGTGAAAAGGGAGAAGAAATTGCGGCTGTTTTTGTTCCTGATTATGAATATATTAAAACCACCTATGGTGAATGGAGCAATGATGAGCAATATATAAAATCACTTATCGATGAGCATGTTATAAAAATTAACAGGTCGTTAGTTTCTTATAAAAAAATTGCAAGCTGGGCTATTAGAAAAACAGCGTTTGAAATGACAGCAACAAAAAAAATTCGCAGGTTTCTTTACAAAGATTTTGAACATGCTCTTTTATAAATATACTGTAATAGTTAAAAGATCTTTATTTTTTTTGTAAAGCCGCATCGAGCTCTATACGTACTGTTTGGTTTTTTTTACGCGATAAGCAAATCTTATCTAATATAAAACTATTCTGTACAAGTTGTTCACAGGTAACTATGTCATGAGAAATAATATAATCTTTTTCGTGTCGATTTAATGTATTAAGAATTGTAATAGGTAAAATACGTTCCTTTTCAATAAGTTCTCTAAGACTTTCTCCTTCAGGATAGTTCCATGAAAGGAGTCTTAGCTTGTAATCTGATGCATAACTAATACAATCTGGAGAAAACCGTGTGTTTGTTGCAACACCTGCGGTAAATGTAAATCCTATATATTTTTCTTGTTCAGATCGATACGCAATAATATCATTTACCCTAGAATGCACATACAGCGGAACTTGTATGCTTACATATTTTCCTTGTAGTTTGGAGTATTTACATTCAATAAGGTGTTGAACCTTATTTGATGTAGCAATGACATCCATTTCGTGTGTGATGCTTTTTCCATCAACGATTATGCCCGTTTCTACCTCATAACCAAGGCGTTTATACACTTCTCCAGTAAAAATCTCAAAGGGCCTGCCTGTATCACCAAGTTCCATAATAGCGTCTTTTATTCGGTAGCGCCCAGCCGCACTTTTTGTTTTTTGTCGTAAAAGGGAAAGAGCTTTTTTATAAATTTTTCGTGTGCTAACACCATGTGTAAGTATTGATTCGATATCTATAAGAATTTGATACGCTGTTTTCTCATCTGCTCCAGCTCTATTTAAAGACCTAAGGAGTTTTATAGGTTCAAAACATTCTAATTCTCCAGAAGCTTTGCGTATCATAACAGGTTTGGAAGTATTTGACATAGTATAAGTATATCATAAAAAATTGGTACAAACAGTACTAATGTGGATATTTTGTTCTAGTTTTATCAATAGAATGAAGCATACGATTCCAGGTTTTAATGTGATATTTTGCAGTTGCAAGGTTTATATCTTGGTAATTACCACAGCCCTCTGCTGTAGCACCAGGGATTGCACCAGTAAACTCTAAAATAAAGGAACACATTTTTTGTAATAATGCAATTATATCTTTGCTTTGTAATCTACCTGCAAGAATAAGGTAAAAACCTGTTCGACATCCCATAGGTCCAAAATAAATTATTTTGTCTGCCCATGACGAATTGCGTAAAAAGGTTGCACCCAAATGTTCAATTGCATGAATAGGAGCGTTTTCTAGGGCTGGTTCTATATTAGGACGAGTAAAACGTAGGTCAAAGGTTGTAATTGTTTCTGTTCCAATTGTGTCAAGACGAGACACATAAACCCCTGGTACTAGTTTTGTATGATCTATAGTGAAACTTGCAATATCCTTCATTAATTAAACCTTGTAACTATTTTATCGCTAGTCGCATATCCTATATATTTTGCTACGTGAGTTATGTTATGCATTCTTAAACAAGTGTACCATAC
>DASRMY010000253.1:0-2323 GCA_035647695.1 Treponemataceae bacterium
GTAATAACTTTGATAATAACTGAGCTTGAAATTCTAATAAGTTTTGCAATTGAGCATGCTTTCTTAAATCATTTCTGACCTTATTAAATAATATGAAAAACCTCATGTTCACTAAAAAATGAGGAATTACAAGAATGTTTAATGCGTATGCGGGGTACAATGTGCCATCTATATCGAAGGCAACTGCTTTTATATCTTTCATCATCTCTTATTTATACTATATTTGAACTCAGCCTGTCCATCACTTATACCTTTTTCAAAACGCCACCTTGCAATTTGTATGCGTAAATCTGACTGAACTGGTAACGGTAAAAGACCTGAAGGCGAAAAGCTAACACTTGTTGGCAACACATTACCATCAGCTTTTACAATAAAATTAATTGTAATAACATGGGATGAAGCGATAAGCTTTTCATTTTCTTTAGCTATGGTTAAAACAGGACTTGAAGGATCTAATAATTTACGCATACTTCCATCGTTCATTCTTACAGTTGTTCCCGTTGCGTCGGACATTGATGAAACAACACTAACTGTTGAAGTTAGATTGCTTCCTGGGCGTGTATCAGCAAAGCTTGCACCACCTATAGCCTGAAGCGCTGTTACGGTTGATTCTGAAGCTTCTGCTTTGCTTTTTGCAACCTTGGAACTCGCACTACTACTGCTAGAATCAGACGCAATTGATGCAACAGCACCTGAAAGAGTTTCAGAACTTTCAATTTCATTTGATTTTGTATGAGTTGAAACTGAGGAAGATGTGGCTTTAGTCGAATTAGAAAACATTTTATCCCATGCAATATCTTCTGTTTTTTTATTGCTTTGTACCTTTTTTTGTTCTTGCATTAATTCATCTATACTTTTTTGTAATTTTTGCTGACTCGGTGCAGATTGATTCACAGCCGGGGTTGATTCTGTTTTTATTGGTTTTTCTTTTACAACAGGAAGTGCCGTTTTTTTAACCAGCTCTTCCTGTTGTACGGATTCTGTTTTTTGCCTAGTTTCTATTGTGCTAGCCGAAGTAGATTTTTCAGATTTTATTGCTGATTGGGCAAGTTTTTTTTCAAATGGTACAACAGGCATATCCAGGCGAATCGAAATAGTTTTATATTGACTTTCTTTTACACGAGGAGACAGGACAAGCCCACCTATAGCTCCCATAAGCATCCAAAAAAGTAACGTTGAAACTATAGCATCTCTTTCTCTTTTTTCCAAATTAAAAAACCTTTCTTCGCATAATTATTAATCATCAGTAGTACGTAGATTTACTGCTGAAAACCCATTTATTCGCAACACGTCAAAAAGCTTGACAATTGTACCATTTGTTACCATTTCGTCAGCTTCTAATCTTACTGGAAATTCAAGCCTATCTTCTGCATCAAGTATTTTTCCATTAACTTCTGGCTGTGATAGAATTGCTGATAATTCTTCAATAGTGACCGCTGTTTCATTATACCATAACCCACCATCATATGATGCCGTTATTGTAATCCCTTCTGAAGTTGTGGATTCTGCTGTTTTTGAAACTGGTAAGTTCAATTTTATACCAGGCATAAGCGCAAAGGTAGTAGAAACTAGAAAAAATAAAATTAATTGAAAAACAACGTCAATCATCGGTATCAGATCAACTGTCGCCTTAGGTGGAGTTGCTCGTTTTAAGTTCATACACTCGTATCCTTCCCACGCATAATGAGCATTATATCTGTAACTTCGTTTTCTAGATTACTAACAATCTTATTTACATGGTTTGTAAATTGGTTATAAAAAATCACAGAAGGAATTGAAATAGCAAGCCCTGCCGCTGTTGTAATTAAAGCTTTTGAAATAGCACCCGCAAGCATTGCAGGATCACCTGTTGAACCGGCCGAACCGAGAACACCAAAAGCTTGAATATTACCAGTTACTGTACCAAGAAGGCCTAGTAGGGTTGAAATATTTGCAATAGTGCCAAGTGCTGTAAGCAAATGTTCCAACTTTGGTATTTGTCTACTACTCTCGGCAAGAACAGCCTCTTTTGCATCTCCAGTTGACATAAACCGCGTTTTAAAAACCTTTGCAATTACTTTCCCAGCTGGAGTTCCTTGTTCTTCACAATAAACTGCAGCTTTATCATATTGCTTTAGTTTTGCAAACGCTTTTGCTTGGTCAAAAATATACACGTCTTTCTTTTTTAAACCTAAATAATAGAAAATTCTCTCAAAAATAATATACGTAGCAATAAGTGCACAGGCAACTATGAAAATCATAATAAACCCACCACTTACAAGTAAATCAAGCATCTTATCCTCCAAAACATTATAATATAAACTTTTATTTGTTATTGTTTTTG
>DASRMY010000254.1:0-6889 GCA_035647695.1 Treponemataceae bacterium
ATTATAAAACAACTGATAACTCAAGTGTCAATCTATTAGCTGACATTGGTATTTCTACAAATGCTAGTACAGGTTTTACAAGTTATTCTGCAAGTAATTTACGGGGCTATCTTGAAATTAACGAAAAAACACTCGATAATGCACTTGAGAATCAATTAACAGATATTAAAAATATTTTTGGGTATGATGCAGACAATGACAAAATAATTGATTCTGGCGTTGGATATCTTATGCATGAAACATTGAGAGCATATACAATGACTGGTGGGGTTATAGCTATGAAAACAAGTGGTCTTGACTCAAAAATGAATACCTCTACGGCAAAAATAGCAAATCTAGAAGAAAGCGTTGCCCGAAAAGAGCAGTCTTTAAAAGAAAAATATGGTTCTATGGAATCTACACTGAATTTGTTAGAATCTCAATCATCAACCATAGAAAATTTTACAAATCAGCTTAATAGAAATAAATAATGGAGTAAAAAAATGGAAATATTTTTAAACGGAAATAAACTTGACGCGGAAATTGAACATGAAAAAACACTCCATGAAGTTCTCGTGTTTTTTGAAAAAGAATGTATGAAAAATGATGCTACAATAGTACAAATTGAAGTAAATGGTACGGTAATTCCTGCAGGTGAACTTGATACTATTTTTAACACTCCCCTCCCCGAAGTTCAAAAACTTGCAATTTCGACAGTTTGTGAAAAAGACATTGTAAAATCTATTAAAAATCTTGCAGTTCAACTTACAACTATTTGTGAAGGGCTTGAACAAATATCTGTAAAATATCAAACAAATAATGATAATGAGGTAAGTGCAATAATTACATCATTTGCAAATTCATTTGATTCCTTATGTCATTTAATTTCGCTAACCGCCCTCTTTCCAACCAAATTCTCGCATTTTAAAATTGATGATATGACTATTATAGAATTTTTACAAGATTTTTCTCCCATACTCGAAGAGTTTGAAACTGCCTTAAAGGAAAAAGACACCGTATTAGTTGGGGACCTTGCCGAATACGAAATTATGCCACGATTAACGAACCTTATTGCCTCAATACAAAAAATAGAGTAGATTATATATCAGAAGATTACAAACTAATAGGTGGTTTTTTTGCTAAATGAAAATTCTTGATATCTATAATATCACGCGAGTTGATGAAACTACAATTTATTACCTTCGCACATACAATGCGATTGCAAAAATAAAACTACCTATACAAACTGTAAATTTAGGAATAAATTTTACAATTGAAAGCACACCCTTAGGGATTCCTAACATTAGCATTAGATATCATGCTTCTATAGATTACCCCCTACAACCCCTAACACGAAGATTATCCAGTTATATTAAAGAAGTAGATTCTGAGGGAATACTCCCGTGATAAAACTGTATACAAAATCCTCGGAGCAAACAATTGCCTTAGGGCGCCTTATTGGCACTCATCTATCACCTGGTGATATTATTGCTCTGCAAGGTACCCTTGCAGCAGGAAAAACAACTATTACGAAAGGCATAGCACAGTCCTTAGGTATTCATCAGACAGTAACAAGCCCTACGTTTACACTTATAAGCGAGTATGAGGGTTCTATGCCCCTATATCATATGGATGTGTACAGATTAGATTCTACCGAAGATTTTTTAAATCTCGGTGTAGATGAAATGTTATATGGTGATGGTATTTGCATTATTGAATGGAGTGAAAAAATTATGGAAGAACTTCCTTCTCATACCATAATTATAACACTTGAAATAGAAAAAGATACTACACGCAAAATAACAATTAAAAACTGGAAGTATATAGAATTAACGCAGGATGACATACAGTGAAAGCACTTGCAATAGACAGTGCTGCAAGCTGTATAAGCTTTGCAGCAGTTAATGAAAAAAAATCAGTTGTTCTCAGTTTAGACATTGGAATGCATCAATCAGAAAACCTTGTTCCTGGTATACAAAAAGTTATGCAAAAGGTTGCGTTAAGCCCAAAAGATCTCGATTTTATTTGTTTAGATTTAGGGCCAGGCTCTTTTACAGGATTACGATTAGCATTTTCTGCCCTAAAAGCTTTTCAGGTTTCTTTTAATATTCCCCTCTATGCTATTCCAACACTTGAAGCCTATGCGTATCCGTGGAGTTTTTTTCAGGGGGCTGTCTTATCTGTTTTAGATGCAAAAAAACAGAGATTTTACGCACAAGTATTCCGCAATGGGCAATCATGCACAGACATGTATGATGCAGATGCTGAAACTATTGTAACTCTGTTAGATACAGAAGAAAATGTACTTATCTGCGGTCCCGATGCTCAAATGTTTGAAGAACAAGCAAAAAGCATCCGCCCAACGCAGAATTTTACACGTATAAAGGGTATTAGTACAAGTCCCATTTATACACTTTTAGATATTGCTAGGCAAAAATTTAATAATAAAGAAAGCGGACTTCTTGAGTATGAAGGACCGCTTTATATTAGAAAAAGTGATGCTGAACTGAGCTTAAAAAAATAATTACTTTTCAGCTTCAAACAAACTTGATAGAGCATTTATATTGGTACTGGTAGAAGCAGCTTCTGCATTTTCTTTTTGAATGGCATCAAAAATTTCTTGTCTAAAAACCTTTATACTTCGTGGTGCTTCAATACCAATTTTAACTTGATCACCACGTATTTCTATTACGGTTAAACATATTTCTTGCCCAATCCTAATTTTTTCATCTATTTTTCTTGATAAAATCAGCATTTTTCACCTCTTTTATCAATAGCATCACGAAGAGATTGCTTGGTAGTCCATTGTGGGTTATCTAAAATTATTTGCTTGGCCTTGTTATTTTTTTTATTAATAACTATAGGTCCTTGCAAATTTGCAGTTATAGGCTTTTGTGCCATAGGTATTGTAATTATTACAAGTATCATAACATCAGAAGGTTTATCTATATTTAAATCTGCAACTGTTTTATCATCAACCTCAATTTCGTAATCTGCAAAAAGAACAAAAGGGTCTACAACAAGAAAAGCGAGTGTTTTATCACATATCGATTGCAACCATAAAAATGGAGTGTAATCAGATTCTAATAAGACAAAACCTGTTTTTTTTTCAAACCCAAATAAGCCCTCTGCTATTTTTATTTGAGGTTTATTATCTACGTTTACTTTTCCCATCGATTTTGTTTGAATATCCATTGTACCTATCCTATTTTAGCGTATGTAGTTTAATAATGTTGTATCATAGAGTTTGGCAGCAGTACTCAGGGTTGCTTTGTTTACATACTCAAGCATTTTCATGTTTGTAATTGCTTCTGTAATATCAAGATCACCTTCTCTACTAACCATATTAGTTACATTTAATTCATTTGTTTGTGCCCGTGCAATGTTTTGTTGCGCACGCTCAAAATGTGCTCCAGTTTCGGCAAGGCGTTGTAATAAATTATCTAAGCCCCTATCTAGGCCACCCAAAACCTTAGCTCCAACTACTTCTGAATCACCAACAATAAGAGCATCTCGTAATGCTATCACTGTGTCAAAAAGAGATCCTCCTGATACACGAGCCGAAGGGGCTATGTTTGAAGGTGGACGCTGATCACTAGCTTTAATTATACCCAAATCAGATAAAGCAGTACCTTCTATGTCATCTAGCCATAATTGTCGAGAATCTGTCGTTTCAAGGTTTAATCCCTTTGTCACAGGATCAAGACTAGCTTTTACCGCTGCACCAGAATTATTTATGTTAGCAACAATCGCATATACATTATCACCAGCATGTATATTAATGTTATGACCATCTACGCTTATAACACTATCTGTTTGAACTTGATACGACAAAGCATTACGTAACCCATATAATTTTTGAGGTTCTGCCCAAAAAATACTATTACCAGCTTTATTCAAACTCATGTATGCGCCTTCATCGACTTCTACCTTATTGTCATCTATAGAGCCATTATAACTAACGTTTGTTATCATGCTCTGACGTGCACCTTTGACATTACCCATTTGAACATCATATGCTGTGTTTTGAGCACGGGTACCTGCAAAAAGCGCACTACCATCAGGCCCAACTGCATTACCAATATTAATAAGTTCTTTTAAGAGTTCATCAACTTCGATAGCCATTTTTTGTGTATCCTCTTTAGTATACACTCCATTTGCACCAGTAATAGCTAGTTCTCTTAAACGCTGCATAATTTGCACAGATTGATCAATATACCCTTCTGAAACAGAATACAGATCAGTTAAAGTTTGCGCGTTTTTTTCAAATTGATTTACTCGTCCCAAATACGATTTATACCGAACTAGATGACCTGCAGCCAGAGGATCATCACGAAGCTGCTGTATGCGTCGTTGGCTTCCCATTTGATTAGTTGCTTTATTTAATCGAGATTCTTGGCTTCTTAGATTAAACTGGACATCATTATTAGCAAGCTTTGAACTAACTCTCATTTTTATCTCCTATTTGTAACTACACACCTATCCTATTTATGACAGTATCTAATAATTCATCAATTATTGAAATAAATTTAGCTGCAGCATTGTAGCCGTGCTGAAACTTTATCATATCTGCAAGTTCTTCATCGATATTTACACCAGATATAGATTCACGTAGTATTCGTAAATCTGCCATAATTGCACGTTGACTTTGAAGATTCGTTGCAGCCTCTTCACCTTTTAAACCAACATTTGTTATCGATTCTGCAAAATAGTCATCAAACGTTTTCGCACGTCCTATCATTACAGTCGAATTGCGTAATGCGGCAATTTCTATAGCTGCAGAACCATCACCAGCCTCTGCCAGACCATCTATCGTTGGCTTAGAAGCTGCAACTGACATGACATCACTCGTAATCGCCTTGTTAATAGACATATAACCAGATGGATTTAACACAGGTGCAACTGCATAACCAAAACTTTCTTCAGCTAGACTTTCTACAGCATTTGCTTGTGCAAAATTATAAGCATTTTCTTCACCACGCCCAGCAAGAATCCCAGAATATCCAGATAAAAAGTATCCAGAATCTTCTATGTGTCTAATTACAAAATCAGGATTTTCCATTGCTTCTGCTGTAGTTGCCTTTAGTACAAGATTATCATTACGGTCTAAATATGCTTTAACTTCGCTACTAGAATCATTTATACGATTAATAATACTTTCTACAGTATCAGCAGGACCATAAGAAACTTGAACATTCCCAAATGGAGCTGATAGGGTCATAATCCCTTCTAGACCAGTTTGAGCCTGTAAATCAAGAGGGTTTCCGCCAGTAATACGAAAAATGTATGAAGAATCTTCAATGCCATCACCATCACGGTCAAAGTTACCTAAGGCATTAGCAACAAAAGGCTCCTCGACAAAAAAATCGAGGCCAGTTCGATTATTTGCCCCAACAGAATTACGGTGAATATCATTTACCAAATCTGCAAAATTCATACTCATAGTATTTAAACTTTGCATTTCGTTACGAATATCAACATCTCGTAGTTCTACAAGAGCACCAAGTTGGCCACCAGCAAATTCTGCATTTTCTCCAGTATCTGCCCAAACAACCTGTGAATAACCATTGTTTTCAGGCATCATTGTGAGCTCAAAAGATCTATCTTTTCCACCTTGAACAAGAATACGCCCACCAACATGAATCATAAATTCATCTGGGTCACGCTGATCGACACTTATATCAACTAATTGTGATAATTTATCAGTTAATACATCACGACGATCGTATAAATCATTGGGATTATCACCCATACCCTCAGTACGAACAATTTCAATATTAATTGCCGCAATTTGCTTTGTAAATGAATTAACTTGCTCAACAGTAGCGACGATATCACCATTTACCATTGTCCCCACACCATTAAGACTAATATTACGTTGTCGAACAGTGTCGACGAATGTTTCTCCACGAGTCACAACAGACTGTCGTGCCGCTTTTGAATCAGGATATATTGATAATTCTTGCCAGCTTTCCCAAAACGTATCCATTGTAGATCTAATTGAAATATCATCTGGTTCATTATAAATTGCCTCGAGCATAGTATAGTATTTTTCCCGAGTACTCCAATAACTTTCTTTATTAGCTTGAGCAACAATACGAGTATCAAGTAATTCGTCTCGCACACGAGTAACACTTTCGACAGTAACGCCCTGACCAATTTGACCAGCTCGTTCTTCACGATTTAAATCGGGGCGATACAAAGGATCAAACGTTTTTACATTAACACGTTGCCTCGAATACCCCTCTACATCTGCATTACTAATATTATGACCAGCTGTAGCAATGGACTGGCTCGTTGCCATAAGACTTCGCTTTCCCACTTCTATACCGGCAAATGATGATGCCATAACCGTCCTCCTACATATATGTGTTTAACACTACAGAATCCGGTTGATTTTTAACAAGAGTACCGGTTCTTGTGTATATTTTATTTCTTCGTTGTGGAATAACATTTTCCATAACACCCTGCAAAAAATCTTGCGAAATACGTATGTAATCATTTATTGCTTTATTTTCTATTTTTGAAACCGTTAATTTTTGGCGAACTTCATGGAATGTTTGAATAAACGGTGTTTTTAATGGCGGAAAAAGAGCATCTGCAACACTATGCATATTACCTGCATTTTCAGGACAAAGCTCATTACATAATTGAACGCGAGTTTTTTCTAAAAACTGAAATTTCTCACTTACAACAGATAAAGTATGCATTGAGTCTTCAATTGTTTCCCATTTTTTATCGGTTACTGCAGAATACACTATTTTTTGTAACGCAATAATATTTTCAAGCAAATCGTTTTGTTCTAATAGTGTTGTATAGACCTTCTGAGAAAGATCTTTTGTTTTTTTTACCGTATTCTCTTTCATTTTAGAATGTACCTCACTTTATTTTCGGTCTAAGAAAACAAAAC
>DASRMY010000255.1:0-4267 GCA_035647695.1 Treponemataceae bacterium
CGGAATTATCAGGCCGTATGGAGGAGATGCCAGCTGAAGAAGGCTTTCCAGCGTATTTGGCAACACGTCTTGCAGAGTTTTATGAGCGTGCAGGACGCGTTACTTCCTTATCAAATTCAATTGGCTCTGTTTCTATTATTGGTGCAGTTTCTCCTCCTGGTGGTGACTTTTCAGAGCCTGTTACACAGCATACAAAACGATTTATTCGTTGTTTTTGGGCATTAGATAGGGAGCTTGCAAATGCGCGTCATTATCCTGCTATTGGGTGGGTAGAGTCGTATTCAGAATACGCAGACGAGGTAAAGGATTGGTGGGATAAGCTTAATCCTCTTTGGGCAAGTGTACGACAAGAAGCATTAGATTTATTAAAAAAAGAGCAACGTCTTGAACAAATTGTTCGAGTAATTGGACCTGATGCACTTCCAGATTATCAACGTCTTATTCTTGTAGTAGCTGAGATGATTAAAAATGGCTTTTTACAACAAAATGCATTTGATGAAATTGATATGTTTTCAGTTCCTGAAAAGCAAATTCAAATCTTATTACTTATGATGGATTTTTATAAACGAGCATTAGAGGTTATTAAAGTAGGAGCACCCCTTCTTAAAATAAGTTCACTTCCTGTACGAGAAGAAATAGTGCGCCTAAAAACTTCTGTTCCAAATGATAATTTAGAACAAATTCAAACTGTTAGAAATCATCTTAATGATCAAATGCTTGAAGCAGAGCGAATGTACAACAAAGTGGGGGCATTATGAGAGGTGTAGAATACAGAGGTGCGCAAGAGGTAGAAGGGCCTATTCTTGTTGTTCGCCGTAGTGAAAATGTTTTTTATAATGAAATTGTTTGTGTTCGAGATCGCAATGGCGCTAAAACTACAGGACGTGTTATAGATTTGGACAAAGACTATGCAGTCATTCAAGTTTTTGGTTCAACAAATGGCCTTGATTTGGACGAAACAACAATAGAGTTTTTAGATACGCCTATGGAATTGCGTGTTGGAAATGGACTTTTAGGACGTATTTTTAATGGTTTGGGCGAGCCTATTGATGGGTATAGTAATATTACATCAAGCACAAAAATAGATGTAAATGGTTATCCTATTAACCCATATGCTCGTGTGTATCCACGCGACTTTATTCAAACAGGTCTTTCTGCTATTGATGGAATAAACACCCTTATTAGGGGGCAAAAATTACCTATTTTTTCAGGAAATGGATTACCACATAATAAATTAGCTGCTCAAATTATTAGACAGGCAAGAATTCTTAGTTCTGATGAAGAATTTGTAATGGTTTTTGCTGGAATGGGCATAAAATATGACGAAGCTCAGTTTTTTGTAAATTCTTTTGAAGATTCAGGCGTTTTATCTAAGGTTGTAATGTTTCAATCGCTTGCAGATGCTCCAAGTATTGAGCGTATTATTACTCCACGTTGTGCTCTTACTGCTGCTGAGTATTTGGCGTATGAACAAGGTAAGCATGTACTCGTTGTACTTACTGATATGACAAACTATTGTGAAGCATTGCGTGAAATTTCTACAACGAGGGGTGAAATACCTGGGCGGAAAGGCTATCCAGGATATATGTATTCAGACTTAGCCGAACTCTATGAGCGCGCAGGGAGAATAAAAGGTAGTAAGGGGTCTATTACTCAAATACCTATTTTAACCATGCCAAATGATGATATATCAAATCCTATTCCAGACTTAACAGGTTATATAACCGAAGGTCAAATTGTACTAGATAGAGAATTGTCGCAAAAAGGTTTGTATCCTCCCGTTGCAGGGTTACCAAGTTTAAGTAGACTTATGAAAGATGGTATTGGTGAGGGTATGACAAGAGAAGACCATAAAAGTGTTTCTAGCCAGGTATTTGCAGCTTATTCAAAGGTAAAATCTATTAGAAATCTAGCATCCATTATTGGAGAAGAAGAATTATCAGAAGCTGATAAAAAATATTTAAGTTTTGGCGATCGTTTTGAAAACGAATTTCTTGCTCAAGATGAGTATGAAAACCGTTCTATCGAGCAAACACTTAGTATTGGATGGGATATTTTACAAGAACTTCCACAAGAAGAACTGTATCGTCTAAAACCTGAATATATTGAAAAATATATGAAGAAGGAAGAATAAGGGGAGTTGCAATGGCCAGGCTTAATATTGCGCCAACAAAATCAAACCTTTTAATGCTTAATCAGCAACTCGAAATATCTCAAGAAGGGTATGATTTGCTTGAACAAAAGCGAGAAATTTTGGTAATGGAACTTATGCGCATGGTTGAACAAGTTAAAATACTTGAGCGTGATATTGATAAGATAATAGAGACCGCATATCCAGCTTTAAAAAATATGTTAATGGCAGTTGGTGGAGATAGGGTTGAACGTATTGCAAAGGCTGTGCGTTATGATTTTAGGCTTACTCGCAAACCGGTAACTGCTGCTGGCATGCTTTTTTCTTCTATTGAAGTAGAACTACCAGAACGGCAATTGTTCTATTCTTTTATGGATTCTTTTTCAGACTCAGATAAAGTTATGGAAGACTTTTTCTCCCTTTTAAAATTACTTACAAAGATGGCTTCTATACGAACAATGGTGTGGCGTTTAGCTACTGAAGTCAAAAAAACCCAAAGGCGTGTTAATGCGCTAGACAAAAAAGTTATCCCAGAAACTCGTAAAACGAAAGAGTATATTGAAAGCTCTTTAGAAGAGCGAGAACGAGATAATATTTTCGTTTTAAAAGCTTTAAAAGCAAAACAGGGAAGGTTGTGATGAAAACATCTCTTTTTCAAAATGTATTAGTATTAATTAATGGCTCAGAAGCATCTATTGAGGCAGTTAGGTATGGGGTTGTTTTGGCCAAGTACTCCAAGTGCAATTTAAGGGCTCTTTATGTGGTAGATACAGCAACTCTAAAACAACTAACACTTAATAAATTTTTTGTTGAAGAAGAAAGCCTTGATTTTGAAAAAAGTCTTAGAAATGATGGAGTAAAGTACTTAAAATATGCTGAAGAAATTGCAAAAGCGAAGGGCATAAAAATAGAAACAGAAATACGAAGTGGGTCCGTTTGGGGTGAAACCATTGCTGTAGCGAGTGAAATGAAGTCAGATCTCATTCTTGTTTCTGGCTTAGAACAAAAACAGGATAAAATACATGCTGTTGCTACTATGTCATATCATGAATTAATGAAACATGCTCATTGTTCTGTGCTTATGGTTCGTAATGAAAACATAGAAAAACTATACGAAAACATATAAAGTATGGTATCTTAGATAGCATACTTATAATAAAGGAGTATAGTAACGTGCGTGTCCTTATTTTTCATTTTCTCGATAAAAGCAATAGTAAGCATATTAAAATTATTAAAAACCTAGAAGCTGCAGCGATAAACAATGGTCATCAGGTGACTGTTCTAAATGCGTTCGATGCTGATAATTTTCAATTTCTCATTTATGAATATATTGCCATAGTTACAACGTCTTCAAAATTATTACGGGCTCGGCTCCCTTCTAATTGTGAAGACGTTTTTAAGAAACATGGTTCTATGAGTGGAATAAAGTCTTGTTCTCTTGTGGTTAAAAAGGGTTTGTTTTCCAAAAAAATGAATAATCTTGTAATGAAGGCAATGGAAAAAGAAGGTATGATGATTGACTATTTTAAAATTATAGAAAATGCAGACCATGCCAAGGTTGTAGGAAAAAAAATAGGATAGTAGGTGAAAAATTACTATAAGGTTCTTGGTGTTCGGCCAAATGCTAGCGCAGCTGAGATTAAGCGAGCATATAGGCTAAAAGCTAAACAATTACATCCCGATATAAATTTTGCAGAAAGTTTAAATTCTGCAAATTTGGGAACTAAAGAGAAAAATACAGGCGAACAATTTAGACAGCTTGTTGTTGCATATGAAGTTCTTTCAAATGCGCATCAGCGTTCCATGTTTGACACTAGTTTTAATATGCGTAGCCGCTATGAAAAAGGTGTTTCAAGTGAAAATTCCTTTAATTACAGAGAATGGTTAGCAAAACGAACCGATGAAGAAAGTCGTTGTAAGCTGTTATTTTGGGATTTAATGCATAACAATGAAAACAAAGCTGTAAAATCTTTTAAACAAATGAACACAGAAATTACTGGTTTTAGACTTAGTAAATGGTTTACCCGTGAAGATTTTATGGATTATGGTTTTATTTTAGCCGAAGAACTTGTCTTTCGTGCTGAATATTATGATGCTGTTTTATTATTAGAACAAATAATTTTTATGGAATATAGC
>DASRMY010000256.1:0-2581 GCA_035647695.1 Treponemataceae bacterium
GGTTGTCTACTTGCATTAGAGGTATATATGAAGAGTATTGAGATGGAAAAAGCGTATAACCCTGCCGAATTTGAAGACAGGCTTTATGAAAAGTGGGAAAAAGATGGATATTTTAAGCCATCGTCAGATAAAAATTCTCCAATTCATACTACATATAATGAAACTAAAAAATCATATACCGTAGTAATTCCTCCGCCAAATGTAACTGGTATTTTGCATATGGGACATGGCTTAAATAATTGCCTTCAGGATATTTCAGTGCGCTACCATAGAATGAATGGAGAGAACACTTTGTGGGTACCAGGTACTGATCACGCTGGTATTGCAACCCAAAATATTGTAGAGCGTCAGTTACAAAAACAAGGTCTAACTCGACAAAAATTAGGTCGAGATGCATTTGTAGAAAAAACATGGGAAGTAAAAAAAGAACACCATGAGATTATTACTAAACAACAACGAAAATTAGGTAATTCTGTCGATTGGAATAGAGAGCGCTTTACTATGGACGCAGGGCTTTCTAAAGCCGTTCGAAAAGTTTTTGTAACTCTTTACGAAAGAGGACTCATCTATCGAGGCAAGTATCTTGTAAATTGGTGTCCAAGCTGTGGTACTGCTCTTGCAGACGATGAAGTTGAACACGAGGATATTTCTGCAGCGATGTATCATATGTATTATGAACGTTGTGACGGTAAGGGAAAAATAGAAATTGCTACCACACGCCCTGAAACGTTATTTGGTGATACAGCAGTTGCTGTTCATCCAGAAGACGATAGATATACATCACTTATTGGAAAAAAAGTAAAACTTGCTTTAACAAATAGAGAAATACCAGTTGTTGCAGATACGTATGTAGATAGAGAATTTGGAACTGGTGTGGTAAAAATTACTCCAGCACACGATCCTAATGATTGGTTGCTGGGAAAACGTCACAATCTTGAAGTTATTAATGTTCTTAATGATGATGCGACTTTGAATGAAAATGTTCCTGAAAAATATAGACTAATGGATTGTAAAACAGCTCGCGCCCTCGTTATAGAAGACTTAAAGGCAGAAAATCTTTACAAAACAGAAGAAGCTATTACCCACCCTGTTGGTCATTGTTATCGCTGTCATTCTGTCGTAGAACCATATTTAAGTGAACAATGGTTTGTAAAAATGGAGCCGCTTGCAAAAAAAGCCATAAAATGTTGGAAAGATGGGGACATTACCTTTTATCCCAAAAAATGGGAAAATACCTACAAGCATTGGATGGAAAACATTCGTGATTGGTGCATTAGCCGTCAATTATGGTGGGGACATCGTATTCCTGTATGGTATTGCCAAGCATGCGGAGAAATGATTGTTGCTCTTGAAGACCCAGTCGTTTGTTCAAAATGTGGTGCAAAAGACGATACGCTCAAGCAAGATGAAGATGTTCTTGATACTTGGTTTTCTTCATGGCTATGGCCGTTTAGTACGCTTGGCTGGCCTGATAAAACATCAGATATGCATTTGTTTTATCCTACAACAGCACTTGTTACTGCTTATGACATTATCTTTTTTTGGGTAAGCCGAATGATTATGGCTGGTCTTGAATTTACAGGAAAAGCGCCCTTTACGGACATATATATTCATTCCCTTGTAAAAGACAAAAAAGGCCGAAAAATGAGTAAGTCTCTTGGTAATGGTTTAGACCCTCTTGAACTAATTTCTGAATATGGGTCTGATGCTATTAAGTTTACGTTGGGTTTTCTTTGTGCACAAGGTCAAGATGTGTTAGTAGATAAAACATCATTTAAACTTGGCAGCCATTTTGCAAATAAAATTTGGAATGCCAGTCGCTATATTTTAGGTAATTTAGAAGGCCGTACGCTTGTTCCTGTTAAAGATAGTGATCTTACAGAGCTTGATCTATGGATTTATTCATGCCTTAATACTGCGGTGAAAAAAAGCAGGATAGGGATTGAAAACTATCGCTATAATGATGCCGCACAAGCTATGTACGAATTCTTTTGGAATGAATTTTGTGACTGGTATGTTGAAGGTACAAAGCTAAGTTTTTGGAATGGTAGCGATGAAGAAAAAGATCGTGCTGTTTCGGTTCTCTTACATGTTATGGAAGAAAGTCTTCGCTTATTGCATCCTTATTTACCTTTTATTACAGAAGAAATATACAGTAAATTACCTCTTGCTAAAATGGTAAAAAATAGAAAAGCAGTTGCTAGTGCTAACAATAAGATTGTAACAACGAGTGATTGGACAGGAATGCTTATTGTCGCTCCGTTCCCTACTGGTACTGATGAGCGAGAAAATAAAAAAACAACTGCTCGTTTTACTGTTTTGCAAGATTTAATACGTTCGATACGTGCGCTTCGTGCAGAATGTGGTATATCTCCAGATACAAAGCTTGAAATTGCACTTATGATAACAAAAGACTCAAATGCTGAAGTCTGTGTAGAAAAAAAAGACCTTATTAAGCTACTTGCAGGTGTTAAATCTATACAATTTGTCGATAATAAACCTGAGAGTGCTATTGGCGCAGTTGGTGAAGGCTTTGAAGCTTTTATTCTTATTGGCGGGGGTAGTGTAGATATATCTCAGC
>DASRMY010000257.1:0-16680 GCA_035647695.1 Treponemataceae bacterium
ACACTCCTATTTAGACGCCGCAATTGTTTTTAAAAATTTACGCAAACTAAAAGCAATAACAATTGTAGCCAAAATAATAAACAATGAAAGCGCGTTAATAACTGGTGATACACCAAAACGAATCATTGAATAAACATATAAAGGCAGGGTTGTAGAGCCCGGTCCTGACACAAAAAAAGTAATAACAAAGTCCTCTAACGACATAGTTACTGCCATTAAAAAACCTGAAGCAACCCCTGGTAAAATAGCTGGAATTACGACCTTTGTTAATGCTTGGCGTTCTGTTGCTCCTAAATCATGAGCAGCTTCTACAATTGAATAGTCAAATTCATCTAGTCGCGCCAATACCATTAAAAACACAAACGGGAGGCAAAAGGTTGTGTGTGCTGCAAAAATTGTAAACATGCCAAGCGGAATACCAATTCCTGCAAAAAAGATTAGCATTGAAACACCAATAATTACCTCTGGCAAAACCATTGGTAAAAAACTAATAGATTGAATATATGCCTTACCTCTAAACGTATGCCAACGAACTCCAACTGCTGCAAGTGTTCCCAAAAGAGTAGAAGCAGTTCCTGCAGTAAAAGCAATAATAAAACTATTTGCAAAGGCCCGCCATAAATCATTAGAATTAGTAAATAGTTCTTTATACCAATGTAGCGATAACCCAGTAAAATCTGCTCCCGTATTTTTATTAAACGAATAAAAAACAATAATAAAAAGAGGAAAAAACAAAAACAATATTGTTAAAATAAGAACAAATGAAGAAAAAGAAAAACGCCTGTTATAAGAACGACGTAAGAATGCTTTTCGTGCATGCTTGGCAGGTTCTGTTTTAGGATGTTTTTTAGCAAGGTTTTTTAAAATAGGTCTATAATGCGGTATTGTCATCTAAACCCTCCCTACTATGCTTTTTTTCGCGCCCCGCACTCAGCATGGCTAAAATAGACACAGCGCTTACTATTGTTATTAACACAGAAAAAACAGCTGCTAAAGGCCAGTTTCTTGTCTTGTTTACCTGGTCAACAATAATATTACCAAGCATATACGAGTCCTTACCACCCACTAATAATGGCACAGTATAAATACCAAAAACTGGTATAAAGGTAAATAGCAATGCTGTTGTTATACCACTTTTTATATTAGGTAAAAGAACCATAAGCATTGATTGCATTTTTGTTGCTCCCAAATCTCGGGCTGCTTCTAAAAGCGAAAAATCAAAACGGTCAATTGCAGTAAAGATAGGTAGTATGGCATAGGGTAAAAACATGTATACTGATACTAGAATTACAGCCTGTTTATTATATAAAAGCTGTACATATGTATCTGTAATACCCAAGTTTATTAAAACAGTATTAATTACGCCCTCTGTACCTAAAACAGACATCCAGGCAAAAATACGTATAAGTGAATTTGTCCAAAAAGGTATTATTATGATACCTAAAAGCAGTGTTTGATGCTTGCTTTTAGCCATTGCATATCCACAAGGCAACGCAATAAGCATTGTTATTACTGTAGTTACTATAGCTATAAATAAGGTACGTAAAGCAATTACTCCATATGCTGATTGAAACATACTTTGATATGCTTTAAACGAAAACGTCCACTCAACCCCACCGTAAAGTCCTTTAGTAAGAAAACTATACAGTATTATTATTAATAAGGGGGCAGCAAAAAATACAGTAAACCAAAGCCCCATAGGCCATGAATATTTTGCACCCCTCATAGCATTTAAACGAATAGCTGTATCATCTGCGTGCCCCATTTTAGCTTTTATTGTTGTTTTTTTTTTCATTCGTCAATATCCTCAACAATATAACCATCATGGGCGGTCCAATACACATACACCTCATCTTTCCACTCAATTTCTGGTCCATCATCTAAAAAAGCCGAATGCTGTTTAAAAATTTTTAGTGTTGTGCCATTTTCTAAACAAACATAAAATTTTGTTTGAAACCCTGAGTAAACAGGCTCGTCGACAACACCTTTAAATACATTTAAATCAAACCTTGGTTTTGGCGGTTCAATGGAAATACGCATTTTTTCAGGCCGCACAGTAAAACAAATCTGCTGACCTGGTTCTGTTCGCTCATAATCAGAAACTAAAATAGTAGAAGGTAGTTCTGGAATGCTAATTTCACAAAGAAATTCATCAGTTACTGTAAAATTTTCGTCAGCATCATCAGCTTGCTTTTCTAACGCCTTATCAACACTCGTACAGTTTTTCACCGTTGCCGAAAAAAGATTTGCCTCTCCTATAAATTCTGCTACAAACGCCGTAGCTGGGTTTTCATAAATTTCAAATGGCGTACCAACTTGCAAAATCTTTCCTGCGTTCATAACAGCAATACGGTCAGAAACAGATAACGCTTCGGTTTGATCATGAGTAACATAAATAAAGGTAACACCAATTTTATCATGTAGATTGTCCAATTCGATAAGCAAATTTTGACGCAATTTTGCATCAAGAGCAGAAAGAGGCTCATCTAATAAAAGAACTCCTGGCTCATTTATTAGCGCTCGTGCTATTGCAACTCGTTGTTTTTGCCCACCTGAAAGCTGCGAAATCTTTTTGTTCTTATTATCTTCAAGTTGCACCAGGCTCAAATATTTTTTGACCTTTGCATCGATTTCAGTTTTATCTAATTTTTTAAGTCGTAGAGGAAATGCTATGTTTTCGAACACCGAAAGGTGCGGGAAAAGAGCATAGTTCTGAAACACTGTATTTGATGGTCTACTATTTGCAGGTAACGAAATTATGTTTTCTCCATCTATAAGTACTGCTCCAGCATCTGGATATTCAAACCCTGCTATTATTCTTAAAAGCGTTGTTTTTCCACACCCAGATGGACCCAATAGCGAGAAAAACTCTCCTCGCATAATAGTAATGTCTGCATTTTTAAGTGCTTTAAACGTCCCGAAGTTTTTTGATACTCCCTTAATTGTAACCGTACTACCTTTCACTTTTCCAGTCACCTCCACTATGTTTTATTTTCTTGTTATTTTGTATAGCGAATTCTTTGCCAAATATCATTGTATTTTGCAAGCCCCTCACCTAAATCGTCTTTTATCTCGCATTGCAGCATATCTTCGACCGTATATACTGGTGTCACAGTCATATATTTATGCGCTTCTGTATGTACACTAGAAGGAAAACTAAAATCATCACAAAACAGTGCATAGACCTCCGGCCTATGAATAAAATTTATAAATTTCATTGCTAAATCAAAATGCTTTGCTCCCTTTAACACACACATAGAATCAATATACATGGGGCCACCTTCTTTTGGTACAAAAAAAGCAATAGTATCCCATGTATCTTCACTAACTTCAGCATAAACACATTCAGCATAGCCTTGCACAACCCAAAAATCACCAGAAGCAAATGTTTTACCATAGCCCTCAGCATCAAATTTTACAAGGTTTGGTTTCCAATCATTAATAATCGTTGCTTCTGCCTTTGCAAGTTCTGTAGGGTCTAAACTATTAACCGAATATCCATGAAATGCTAGCGCATCGCCCATGACCTCACGCATATCATCTATCATACACATTCTATTTGCTAAATCTTTACGAGAAAAAATACTCCAGCTCTCTTCATAATCAGGCACTTTAGTTGTATTTACAATAACACCAGCAGTCCCCATATAGTAGGGTACTGAGTAAATTAAATGTGGGTCATAGGTTGCTTTTTCACGCGCTAAATCGCTAATATAAACTCTATTTGGAATCTGCTCCCAATCAATTTCTCGGAGCATTCCCAGTTTTATCATAATTGAAGCATAGTCCTGAGATGGGAACACTATGTCATAACCACTAGCCCCTGCGAGAAGCTTTGCAAACATTTCTTCATTTGAAGCATAGTTGTCAACTTTTACATCAACATCAAATTCTTTTTCAAATTGTTCAATAACTGAATCTGGCATATAGTATGTCCAGTTATACAAATACAAGGTGTTTTTATTATTGCAACTTGAAAGTATACAAAACCCTATAAAAACCACCATAATGTAAAGTTTGCGCACTGTTTGTGCCTCCATAAACTTTTATAGACATAAAAAAGCTGATACGAAAAGCAAGGTTTTAATATCAGCTTTCATAATTCATATACACCTAAAACAAAAAATACACAATAGTTTTTTTGCAAAATAGTTTTGTTTTATATAACTTTTCTTTTTTCAAGTTTTTTTAAGGATAGTAAAAAAGCTGGAATCAGAAAAAAATCAGCCAGAACCCATGCAATTGGCGAAGCAAAACAAGCAGCAATAAAGCCAAACAAAGGAACAAAAACTATGGCAATAATGGCTCTACCCGCTAATTCAAAGACCCCTGCAAAAACGGCTAGATTACTAAATCCCATTCCTTGAATCATAAACCTAAAGTTGTTCACAATAACAAGACACATATAAAATGAACTTAAAACAATTAAATAGGTATGCATTCGATCAAGGATTAAATTTTCTGAGCTATCCATAAACAAAGTTCCAAAGGTACGCCCAAATAAAAACAAAACAATAAAGGCTATGAGAGCATATGCAAAGCCAATTAAGGTTGCTGTCCAAAGCCCTTTTTTTAATCGTTCTATTTTACCTGCTCCAGTATTCTGACCTGCGTAGGTTGCCATAGTAGAACCTAAAGCATCAAAGGGAGCTGAAAAAAACAGCGATATTTTAACAGCAGCCGAAACAGCTGCGACAATATCTGACCCGAGAGAATTTACTGATGATTGTAAAATAACACTCCCAATTGCTGTAATTGAATATTGCAACCCCATAGGAAAACCCATGCTTGAAAGAATGCGATAGTGTTGTGGTCTTCGTTTCCAATCGTCTTTTGAAAGATCTAGTATCCTAAAATTCTTGCGTATAAATAACAAACAAAGTATGCCTGAAACGAATTGCGAAATCACGGTTGCATAAGCTGCTCCAACAATACCTGTTTTAAGTATAGCAATAAAAACAAAATCAAGAATAATATTTAATACTGATGAAACAAGTAAAAAAACAACTGGTGTTTTACTATCACCAAGTGCTCTAATAATACTTGCCAAAAGATTATACATAAACAAAACAGGAATACCGGCAAAGATAACTTTAATATAGACCTCTGCTTGATCAATAATATCTAACGGTGTTTGCATTAATTCTAATAATGGGCGACAAAAAGCAACCGTTAACACAGTTATTATGACCACAAACACTATGCTAAGGTGCACAGAACTAGCCACATACTGGCGTAGCGTTTTATAATCCTTTGCCCCAAATGTATGCGCTATAGGAATTGCAAACCCATTCCCAACCCCCATACAAAAACCGACTACAAGAAAGTTTATTGCGCCAGTAGAACCAACTGCAGCTAGACATTCCACACCTAAAAACCTACCCACAATTATCATGTCTACAACATTGTATAATTGTTGAAACAAATTTCCTAATAACAAGGGTAGAGAAAAACCTATTATAAGCTTAAAGGGTGAGCCTTTTGTTAAATCTTTTGTCATTTAAAAAGAAAATACCTTATTTTGCGCACTCGGTAAAGAGGTATAAAAAAGGAGCTGTCTATAGTCATTTTATAACTTTCTAGACAGCTCCTTTTTTTGTATGAGGATCTTTAAAAAAGATTTACATTAGAAATCTCTTTCTGCCAAATACGTGTACTCTTTCCATTGGCGTTTTGCTGTTGTTACCGCTTTATCAAGTAACATAGCAGCACGCTCAGGTTGAGCTACTTTTAAGCTCTTAAAGCGAACCTCTTTGTACATATAATCTGCAAGATTAAAGTTCGGTTCTTTGCTATCGAGTTGGAAAGGATTTTTACCTTCTTCAACAAGCTCAGGATTATAACGGAACAGCGGCCATAAACCACAAAGCACAGATTCTTTTTGTAATTGAAGTCCATTATTCATTCTAATACCATGGTTTATACAATGTGATTGAGCGATAATTATTGATGGCCCATCATATGCTTCTGCTTCGCGGAAAGCTTTAATAACCTGGTTCATATTCGCACCCAATGCAACTTGAGCAACGTAAACATACCCATATGTCATAGCCATTCTACCCAGATCTTTTTTTGCAGTTGATTTACCAGAAGCTGCAAATTTTGCAACAGCTCCTATAGGTGTTGCCTTAGACATTTGCCCACCAGTATTAGAGTATACCTCGGTATCTACTACTAAAATATTAATATTACGCCCTGACGCTATTACATGATCTACTCCGCCAAAACCAATATCATAAGCCCAACCGTCACCACCAATTACCCAGTGAGAACGATTTACAAAATAATCAGTTAAAGAAGCAAGCTCTGTAGCTATAGGATCATTAGATTTTGCTAATTCTTCTTTAAGTATATCAATATCTTTGCGTTGTTTAACAATAGCTTCGTCGTCTTTTTGCTTGTTTGCCAGGATTGCGTCAATCACATCAGCAGCAATACCAGCATTTTTTGCCTTTACTGCAACTTCATGAGCATATTCGGTAAGTTTGTCTGTTGTTAAGCGCATACCAAGCCCAAATTCTGCAGCATCTTCAAACAATGAGTTTGACCATGCTGGGCCTCGACCTTTTCCATCTTTTGCATATGGAGTAGACGGAAGGTTTGCACCATAAATTGAAGAACAACCAGTTGCATTAGCAATAAGGGCTCTATCACCAAAAAGCTGAGACAAAAGCTTAATATATGGAGTTTCTCCACAACCACCACATGCACCACTAAATTCAAACAGCGGACGTTTCATAGAAAGTCCCTTTGGAGTTGCAAGATTTAATGTTGCAGGATCAACCTCTGGTAATTGCATAAAGTAATCCCAGTTTGCAGCTTCTGCTTTTCGCACATCAGGGGTGTATCTTGTAAGTTTTAAAGCACCTTTCGCTGCCAGAGGACACACAGAAACACAAAGACCACACCCAGTACAGTCTTCACCTGAAATCTGAAAAACAACTTTTTTACCTTCTGTTGGTTTTGGTTTTGTTTCAGCTGTTTTAAAGGTTGCTGGTGCTTTTGAAGCTTCATCATCACTGAGCGTCTTCACTCGAATAACCGCATGCGGACACACAACCGTACACTGACCGCACTGAATACAAACATCAGGACCCCATTCAGGAATCATTTCTGCAACGGCGCGTTTTTCATACTGTGTTGTAGCTGATGGGAACGTACCATCTTCTGGTAATTTAGAAACAGGAAGTTTATCACCCTGTTGATCAGCTATTGTACCAAGAACATTTCTAACAAAAGAGTCTTTTGAAGAAGACATAGCCGGTTTCATCCGAAGCTCGCCTTCTGTAGAAGAAGGATAATCAACTTTTTCTACAGCTCCCAGAGCCAAATCAATAGTATCATAGTTCTTTTGAACAATTTCAGGACCCTTTTTACCATATGATTTTTCTATAAATTTTTTCATATAAGAGACAGCTACATCTTCTTTAAGAACGCCTGAAATCTTAAAAAAAGCAGTTTGCATCACAACATTAATACGACTGCCCATTTTTGCTTGTTCAGCAATTTTAAAAGCATCAATAACATAAAACTCCAATTTTTTGTTAATAATATCTTGTTGTTGTTCTACAGGAATTTTAGCCCATACTTCTTTTGCAGAATAGGGACTGTTTAATAAGAACACTCCACCATCTTTTGCATGTTCGAGCATCCGAAGCGATTCCATATAAGTAAACTTATGACATGCAAGAAAATCTGCTTTTGTCACATTATATGGCCGACGTATAATATTTTTACCAAAACGGAGGTGAGAAACAGTAAGTCCACCAGATTTTTTGGAGTCGTATGCATAATATCCTTGTGCATAAAGCTCAGGGTGTGCCTCTCCAATAATCATAATAGAGTTTTTATTTGCTCCAACAGTACCGTCAGAACCAAGTCCATAAAACATTGCTTCTGTCATACCTTCTTCTTCTAGGTGAAATGAATCGTCATAACTAATACTATTACCGCAGACATCGTCTTCTATCCCAACGGCAAAATGATTTTTCTTTGCACCTGAAAGGTTATCAAAAATACCTTTTACCATTGCTGGTGTAAACTCTTTTGAGCCAAGACCAAATCGTCCACCAAGTACAGTTTCAATTTCACGGTCTTCTTCTCTAAGAGAAGTAACAATATCTTCGTAAAGTGGTTCTCCAACTGCCCCTGGTTCTTTTGTACGATCCATAACTGCAAGAGCTTTACATGAAGCAGGAATAGCTGAAACAAAGTCTTTTGCACTAAAAGGACGATATAACCGTACTTTTATAACTCCAACTTTTTCACCTTTTGCAACAAGAGCTTCTACCGTTTCATCACACGTATCGGCGCCTGAACCCATAATTACAATTACTTTTTCTGCATCTTTAGCCCCAACATAGTCAAATAAATGATATGCACGACCAGTAAGTTTTGCGTACTTGTCCATTTCTTCTTGAACAGAAGCAGGAACTTTATCATAGTACTTTTGAACACCTTCACGACCTTGAAAGTACACGTCAGGGTTTTGCGCTGTTCCTCTAACAACTGGTTTTTCAGGAGTAAGACCGCGTTGACGATGTGCACGAACAAGGTCGTTATCTATCATCTTAGACATTACTTCATATGATACTTCTTCTACCTTTTGGTGCTCATGTGATGTTCTAAAGCCATCAAAAAAGTGAATAAAGGGAACTCGAGTACGCAGTGTTGAACAGTGGGCTATAACTGCTAAGTCCATAGCTTCTTGAACGCTGCAAGAACTAAGCATTGCCCAACCTGTCTGGCGGCAAGCCATAACATCTTGGTGATCACCAAAAATCGAAAGCGAACTCGTAGCAAGAGCTCGAGCTGCTACATGAAATACAGTACTTGTTAATTCACCAGCAATTTTATACATATTAGGGATCATTAAGAGAAGCCCCTGAGAAGCTGTAAAAGTAGTACTCAAGGCGCCTGTTGTTAACGCACCATGAACCGCACCAGCAGCACCTGCCTCAGACTGCATTTCTACAACATCTGGAACTGTTCCCCAAATATTTTTTTTACCTTGCGCTGAGTAGGTATCAGCAATCTCACCCATAGGGCTTGAAGGAGTAATCGGATAAATCGATATTACTTCGCTTAAAGCGTGGGCGACGTGACCGGCGGCTGTGTTACCGTCGATCATGACCATGTTCTTTTCTGCCATACGTCCGTCCTTAAAAAAATTATATATGTGTAAAAACCTTTTCAATGCAGAAAACTGAATTGAAAAAGCTCAAAACATCCTAAAATGTTATCTATAAAAGTACTTTATGAGTGCCTATAGGATACCGTTATGATGTAATTTTTGCAAGTGTCAACAAGCCGCATAGATTGTTTAACACCTTAAAATATGCTATGTTTAATTGATGAAAAAAAATTATTTTATACATTTAATCTTTGTTCGGTTTTTATTTATTGGCTTACCTCTTTTTTCTTTAACGCTAACGCCAGAAAAAGAGACACCCACTAGTAATAACGAATCACGCCCTACCGTTGCAGTTGTCTTAGCCGGTGGTGGCGCTCGAGGTTTTGCCCATATACCAGTGCTCCAAATATTAGACGAAGAAAACATTCCTATTGATATGATTATAGGAACTAGCGCAGGCTCAATTGTAGGAGGCCTATACTGTGCAGGGTATACCCCCAATCAAATAATGCAAAAACTAGGATACCTTGACTGGAGTGTTCTTTTTCAAGACGAGGTTACATCACCTTTTGAAAAAACATTAGGAGAACACAGTTCGTATACCACACCATTTGCTTTAAAACTTGCAACCGATAAAAACAGTATAGATTTACAAATGGGATCAGCTTTGCTGACTGGCCAACGTGCGTATGAACAATTAAAAAGCCTTACAATGCGAATTCCCTCGAATACCGACTTTGACACACTGGCAACTGCCTTTCGTGCAATTACCGTCGATTTATTAACAGGAGAAATACTTGTACTTTCAAAAGGTGATATAGCAGAATCAATGCGTGCAAGCTTAAGTATTCCAGGTATTTTTCAACCGTATTTATTAAATGGTCATTATTGCATAGACGGGATGGCCCGGAACAATAACCCAATCGATATTGCACATAACATGGGTTATGATATTATTATTAGTGTTGATTTTGGGAACTTGCTTAAAGATAACTACAGTGAATTTGAAAGAAATCCACTTGTGGCTGTAACTCAAATGCTTGTCATGGAACAAAGTATTAAAAACCTTCAAAACTATCAATTTGCTGATTTAGTTATAATTCCAGACTATGGCAACTATTCACTTATAGATTACGACTCTTCTGTAGAAATTTATAATACAGCGAAAACTGATGTTGAACAATATCGGCCACACATAAAAGAAATTAAAAAAAAGATAGAAAACTGGAACCAAGATGAGCTAACAAAAAAAACTCCAGCGGCTATAATTCAAAAAAAACAAAAGTATTTTCCTGCTAACTATTTTGACAATCCACTCCCTAATCCATCAATAATTGTAACAGGCACTGAAAACCCAGCTACTGCAAAATACGCAAAAAATTATTTTGATAAATTAAAAGAATCAGAAACACCATTTACCGCTCACACCTTAAAATCGTTATCAGAAAGCATATATAACACTGGTAAATACGATATGGTAAACACTCGAATTCTTAAAACAAAAGATAATGAAATACTCGAAATAAATACTATTTCAAAGAAACCCAAAAACAGCGTTGTTTTATTTGGAGTAGACTACAGGGGAACTCTTGCAAAAGATTCTTCAACAGAAATTAATCTTATAACAGACGTTCAATGGCGAGGTTTATCTGGAGAAGGTTCGGTATTATCTGTGCAAAGCACTGTCCTTAATGACTTTGCAATTAAATGTATGTACTTACACCCCATTAGCACACATTTTTTTATGCAAATTGATAGTAATTTTTTGCACGATCATCTTTATATAGGCTCAGGCTGGAATATGGACGCATCTGCTGAAAACTTGCTTATACGAAAAGCAAAAACATCCCTTACCTTTGGAATTCCGCTTACAAAAAAACATACATTTACAAGTGGTGCAAGTTTTAATTGGCATGATACAAGACAAGAAGTATCTTATGGAGCTACTAGCATGAGTGCAAACATATATGCTAATTACACCTTTAACGCACTCGACCATACCTTGTTTCCCGAGAAGGGTGTTTATTTTACAGCGAACAACACAATAGTATTCCCAATTCCTACAAAAACACAGGTGCTTTTTTTTGATACAGTAAGTATAGATTTTACCAGCGCAATACCGCTAACAAATTCCACAAGTTTACTACTAAGTGCATTGGCCAGTACAAATATAGATGAAAAAATAAACAAGCGAAAAGACCTTAAACCTATATACGGATTTTCGGCTACCGATCGCTGTTTTTTACCACAAATATCAAATCGCTCACAATATGGCATACATAAAATGACACTCAGTGCTGCAATACAAATTGCACCTTGGCGTCAAATTACACTACTTGGCGGAAAAGCTTTTTTTGCACTAAGTATTGCAGGTGGCAATGTGTGGGATACATTTGACACAATAACGCTAGACGGGCTAAAATGGCGCTCATCTTTTGATGTAGGACTTCGCATTACAGACGCATTTGGTCTTTTACTTAGAGCTGGAGCAGGAACTACACAAAACAGCGTGGCACCATTTTTTTCTCTTGATATTGGTAATATACGGTATTAAAACAATCTTAAAATAAAGGACTTTTTACATGACAGATAACTTTGTTTTTTTTAACAATGTACAATTCACCTACCCTCCTCTAAAAGAGGAATGTGACGAAAACAATACAGCCACAAAACCTGTGTTTGATAATTTTACAGCACAACTCCCTGGCTCATTCACTAGCCTTGTCGGCCCAAATGGTAGCGGCAAATCGACATTTATGCTTCTTGCAGCAGGCCGATTAGCACCCACAAAGGGCAGCGTACAACTACTAGGAGAAAACATAGCTCAGATGGATGAAAACCAACGAAATTTAATAGCAAGCTTTGTGTACCAAAACATGGAATTTGAAAGCACAGAAAACACTGGATCCTTGCTAAAAAAAGTATTTAAAAACGGTGGATGGAACAACCCAGGAGGCGCAAGAGACACAAGCCCTGCGCGCCCAGATAAAAATTTTTTAGATGAATGCATTACAGTGTTCGCACTAGAAAAACTACTTAACCGCCAATTAAACACCCTTTCTAAGGGAGAAATACAACGGACACTTTTAGCCTTTTCATTGCTATACGGTTGCAAATCAGTTTTTTTAGATGAACCATTATTTGCACTAGAACACCACCAAAAAGAAACAGCCCTCATATACCTACAAAAATACAGCATAAAATATCAAATACCATTTTTTATTTCCATGCACGAACTTGCACTTACTAAAAAATATGCAAAAACAGTGTTGCTTTTTAAACCAAACAGAGATATGTCCTATGGGAGCGTCGATGACGTTCTTACAAAAGAAGAAATAGAAACAGCCTATGGGGTTCCTTTTGCAATGATGAAAGATGCAGAAGATGTGCTGCATAAGAACCAACTTGAAGAAGCTGCCGTAATAGCTAGCCTTAACAAAAAAACCACTAATGCATTATGAACATTATATTATTTAATAAAAATGATATAACAAAAGACAGTATGGTTTTTAACATCCCTATAAATGATGAACGCGCCCAACATATACTACATATTTTGCACAAAAAACAAGGCGACACCTTTGACGCTGGCATAGAAAATGGCAAAGCAGGAAAAGCTCAAATACTTTTAATAGATAATCAAAAAATTACGTGCTCTTTTGCACCAGAATCAAACGGAAAGCTACTCTACCCACTCGAAATGATAATGGGATTTCCACGCCCTATTCAATTAAGAAGGATTTTTAGAGACATGGCAAGCGTAGGAATTTGCCGCATCCACTTATGCGGAACAGAACTTGGCGAAAAATCATATTTACAATCTAAAATAATAGAACATGATACTGCAAAAAACTTGCTAAAAAACGGCACTATACAAGCTAAAAGCACACACATACCACAATTACACACCTACCCTTCTGTACAAAATTGTTTAGAACAACTGCATTTATTACAATCGAAAGAGCCAACAAATAAAACAATACGCATTGTTCTTGATAACATAAAACCTACAACAAAGCTAAGTGTATGCGCACAAAGCAAAACGCATAAGATACACAAAAAAGCATTATTAGATATAACTGCCTATGCGGCAATAGGAAGTGAGCGCGGCTGGAGTGATGCTGAACGGGAACTATTTAACAAAGCATCCTTTTGCTTTTGCAGTATGGGAGAACGAATACTACGAACAGAAACAGCTGCAACAGTTGCGGCATCGATTATTCTTGAAAACATCTTTAATATCATATAAAACTAAGTGTATAAATTACATCTGAGGAGAAAACAATGAATAACGATCAAATAAAAGATATTTTATTGCAAATAGAAGATTCATCAATAGACTTTATAGTGACGCTTAGCGGTAAAGCAAGCAAAAAAGTACATGGCTTATATAAGCCAGAAAACCAAGAAATTATTTTACATAATAAAAACTTTAAAACAGATAACCAACTCGTCTATACAGCAATACACGAATACACCCACCATCTTTTAAACGAAAAACAATTAAACGACACAACAGGATTACAACCACGAACAACCCGAATGCATACAAATGCATTTTGGACAAAATTTCATGAATTATTACGCATTGCCGAAGAAAAAGAATTGTATACAATAGGACTAGAAGGATCGCCCGAACTTGAAGAGCTTACAATAGAAATTAAAAATAATTATTTACGAAAAAATGGCGAACTAATGCTCGAATTTGGAAAACTTTTAGCAAAGGCTCATCAATTATGCGAACAAGCAAATATACGTTATGAAGACTACATTGATCGCATACTAAAGCTCCCCCGAACAACTGCAAAATCTATTACAAAGGTTAGTAAGGTTCAACCAGATCCAGCAATTGGGTTTGAAAACATGAAAATGATTGCTGGTATTAGCGATGAAAAAAAACGAAACGATGCGCAAGATCAGTTGCTTGCAAACTCTAGTCCTGATACAATACGTTCAATGATGAAACGAAAGTCACAAGAAGGTGACGAAAAAACAAAACTAGAAAAGGAAAAAAAACGCCTTGAAAAATCAATCAATCAACTTTCAACACGTCTCGAACTTATTAAAGAAAGCTTGGCTAGTTTATAATGTTTTTGCTTTTCCCGTATTTGCAAACACGGGAGGAGTTACAATCCCAAGCACCCCAACAATAAGCGAAACAACAATGCCTGTCGTTTCGTATCCATCACCTGTTACTTTAAGCTCAAACGACTCTTTTTTGCCAAACGCAGAATCATCATCAAAACCAAAGGACACTTCTACACCAAGCGTTACTGTAAAAAATGAAAACACGCTCACATCTTTAGCAGCAAGTGCTTTACAACAACTTATTGGAACTGACGACTTAAGCACAACAACACTTAACAGTACTGGGATAGAAAATTTACTAACAGGGAAACTCAATAACAACACTATAGATTTACTAACAAACAGTACTAATAGATCGCTACCAACATGCCAAACCACATCAAGTTTTCAAACGCAAGGCAGAATTTTACGGTATCTTGTGAATGGAAACGACCGCAGCGAATCATTTAAAAACTATTGGATTTCAGAACCTGAGAGAACAGGAGCATTTTTACTAACAGGTTCTTACGCTGAAGAAAACAAAACTGAAGTTTTTTATATGTATTTTATTCCAAAAGACTCAGATAATTACACAGTATCAATAAGCACTGACAATGAATGCAATGGTTTTTTCTCCTCTCTCTTATCGTTACAAAAGCCGCTCACCGCACAAAGAACAGGCAACCTAGTTGCAATGCGAACAGGTGATGAAGCAATACACATAGATATGCTTTTATCTATAAATTTTAAAACAAAGAAATAACAATGAAAAAATTATTAATTGAAGGTCTCATCTCTATTGGCTTTGAAAATACCACTATAGAATCCCTTGCAAAAAAAGTAACAGCCTACGTACATGAACTACATATGTTTAATAAAGCATATGACTTGTGCGGAGCACGCACAAAAGAAGATATAATAATAAAACATATATTTGACAGTCTTGCCGCTACTCCGCATATTCAAAAAATTGTAGCTGACCTCAAAACAAGCAAAGCAACTGTATCAGAAGAACCAAATAGAGACGTACAAAACAAAATTACCATCGCAGATATTGGCTCTGGAGGCGGCTTACCAGGTATTCCTCTTGCGATTGTTATGCCTGATGTACAATTTACCTTAGTTGAAAGAATGAGAAAGCGTTGCATTTTTTTAGAAAACTGTGTAGCAATATTAGGCCTTGATAATGTATTAATCCTAAATGAACAAGCAGAACGTATTCCTCAACAAAGCTTTGACATTGCTGTTTTTCGTGCTTTTAGACCACTTGATAAAAAAAGCATTCGAATACTTTTAAGAATCCTAAAAAAACCCAATGGCAGACTTATTGCATATAAAGCCAGGGCAGAAAAAATTAAAACAGAGATGAATATGATAGATCAATGGGTGCCAACCTATACAGTTTTGCCACTATCAGTTCCATACATGCAAGACCACGAAAGAAATTTAGTCGTTATTTCATCTTAAAAAGATAATTCTGAAACTGTATGAAGTTTGGTAAGCAATTTGTTTAATTGCGGTTTATCAATTAAGTCGATAGGTCGCCCTTCTATGTATTTTACAGCTTCATCAGAAAATTTACCTGCAGTTACAAAAACACCTCGGCCCGCACGCAAATCTCGCAAGCATCCATGAAATTCACGTATAAACAACTCGCCTACAGAACCAGAGCCACGACTAAACCGAAAAACAACAATATCTTCCCATTTTTCCGTTTCAATAGTTGCTTGTATTTCAGCCATCTCATTTTGCTGTTCGATTGATATAATTTTAACCTGCGCTTTTTTATAATAAATAGAAACAATCTGACGACACAATGCTATAAAATCAGTTTTTCCACCAATGAGGTACGTTTGTAGTTTTTTGTTTTGATTTAATTCTTGATATCGAGTTATGAGCATTGGAACATCTTTATAATTAGGGCGCAAAGTTTGTATTTCATGTAAAAATCGCAGTGTGTCATTTAAATTACCGTTTTTTAAATAGCACTGACTTAAATTGTATCGTATAGACACCTGTATATCCACAGGAGCGTCTGTATGCTTAAGCCCTATTTGATAATCAGCAATTGCCTTATCTATCTGACCACTATTAGAATGAAGTATACCAGCCGCAAAGCACGAATCAGCTCCAAATCGAGGATCTGGGCGTAAATGCATAAATATTTTTAAGGCTCGATCACCATTTCCGCTTTTATTCATTGCAGAAGCAAGACTATATAAAATTTCTTTACTTTCAGGATTAACATCAAGTGCACGTTTTAAATACGGCAGTGATAGTTTGTACATTTTTGCATGATACATTGACAAACCAGTTTTTTCATACAACTCTTGAGCTTCGGGATTAAATGCCCTGGCTTTTTTAAAAAAGGGAATAGCTTTAGCGTACTCCTTCTTTATAAATAAGGCCACACCTAAATAATAATTTACCTCAAAAGAATTTGGCTCTATTTTTCTCGCTTGAGAAAGCCCATCTATAGC
>DASRMY010000258.1:0-2096 GCA_035647695.1 Treponemataceae bacterium
AATGCAAAGCTTGTTTCTAACAGTAAAAAACTAATTGGATTTATATAAGATGTTGCAGTAATTATACCTGTAATTTTTTGTATAGGGATTAAAAAAATGGCTGTTATTAAAACAGCTATTGGTATAATAGGCCAAGATTTAGCAAACTCTTTTCTATGAATATAACTATGCGCACCTTTTATAAAAGAAAGACCAAAAGATAAAAAAAGCGTTATAGCAGCAGATAGTATTAATAAAACAATGTACGCTCGTTCAGAAAAAAACACAGCGTGCCGAGGTAGTTTTATAACACTGTAATGAATCTCTGAGGTTGTACTATCCCACTCAAGAGATTGTGCACAAAGGTTTTCTAAAAAACTAAAAATAGCTTGTTCATTTTCTTTATTAAGTGTTATTGCAATAGCAGGAAATTCTTCTTCTAGAATATGGGATAAACGAGGCGACATATTAAAAAAACCAAGGCGATATAAGGGCAAAAAACGGCCTTGTATAGAAAAAGGAAGATTAGCACTATAGCACGTTTCTATTGTTGTATCCATTACAGAACGGGGGCAAAGACTTCCTTTACCTGTGGAAGTTCTTCCTCCAGGGGTAATCAAAACGGTATCCTTTTTGTGATTTTCATTATAGTCTAAACAAAGCACAAAGGTCTTGTTTTTTTTGGGGATTGAGTTAGCATAGGTTTTGGTTCCAGATAAAGAATGTGTTGCATTTTGATCATTAGCAGTAAAAACAAAAGAAATATCAAAATGCATTATCTGATTTGACTGTAAGTATTCAAAAAGATTTAAGAATTCATTAATATACTGTATACTATAACTCTGTGAAAAAAGAATTGTTAGAGAATTTTCATAAAATTTATTTGTATTGTTTTTAAATGGCACAATGATGTTATAGGGAAAATCTGGCGATAAACTACCAGAGAGCAATTGTTTTTTTGGATGGAGACCTAGCTGATCAAAAGTAAAAAAAAGACTATCTGAAGTGATTGTTGCAGTTGATTTATTTGACGTTTGAGCAAATACTGTGTTTAGGAGAAAAAATATAATTAAAAAAGCTGAAAAACGTCTATTCTTCACGGTTTTAGCATACAGTTATTTTACAAAAATGTCGATATAGTGTATATTAACATGACTCATAAAATGTATGTAGTCGGGAGATTAAAAAAATATGGCAGTAGCAATTAAAAAACCTCTTCTTAATATACCTATTAAAGTAGTGCTCACAGAACAGGGCGCTTCTTATTTTATTGGAAAGAAAAAAAAATTGCTCAGGTTTCGTCTAGCTGATAATGCTGAAGAATATGGAATTATGTTTAATAATTTTGCACCTCTTTCTTTACAACGAATGATATTGATGGACTATGTTTCAAAAATAGAAATTTCTATGCCAGAATTTATTAGTAAGCGTCAAGAAATTATGGATTTATCTAAGCTAATTGTTTATTCTTTATTATACAAGCGATTCGATAGCCAAATTAAAGAAGTGTTATTATCAACAGATTGTATAAAAAAACATAATAGAGCCAATCCATCGCATCTTTTTGATCAACAGACAAAAATGAGTGATTCTGCTTTAAATACAGCATTGGCAGGGAAAACAGCTCTTATAGAATCAACACGTAAACATATTTTAGAACCAATTAATAATGACATTATTCATAATAAAGAATTTTCAGCAGAAGAAAAAAACATGTATATTCTCATGGCAGAAAATTTTTTAAATAGACTATGTCTCTTTAATTGGTATATTCTCATTCTTTTTCTTAATAACCCTGGTTTTGCTGAAATGGTTAAAGGTATACGTGAACAATTAAAAAAATATTTAGAAAAAAGCAAAGTAGCAGAGTTTTCATCGCTTATGATTATGGAACTAGCACAAATGTCTGAAAACGCAAACATGAAAAAAACAGCTAGAAAAATGTATTCTGGCATGGGTGAAACAGATATGATTATGTATGACCCAGAAATACGACAAAAAATAATTGAAGAACTAACTCGAAACCATGAACTTGTTTTTTTATCATGGAAAATAGGTGGTGGGGCAACGGCTATAGGTAAACAAGGAAGACTTGAAATTACCCTATACAATAAGGA
>DASRMY010000259.1:0-2921 GCA_035647695.1 Treponemataceae bacterium
ATCTAATTATAATGCCTTTCGAGGCAGTAGAAATCTTTCCAAGCGAAATAAGCATGTTACCGAATATCTATATATACTTGAAAAATAACAATTTTTTCTCTAATTGCTATAAAACGTCTTTTCGTGTAATATACATACATGTTTAATAGTGTTTTTGGTATAATAACTGCAAAATTGCCACAAAAACTGTATCTAGAAAATAATGGTGTAGAATGGAATATTAATGTTCCTGATATCATACTAGATAATCTACCGTTAGTTGGCGAAAAAACAAAAGTATATACATGGCTTTACCATAGAGAAGATTCAATGAGAATTTTTGGCTTTGCAAATGGAAAGGATAGAGTTTTTTTTCTTGATTTAATGAAAGTTAATGGTATAGGACCAAATGCTGCTTTAAAGATAATGAGTACTATTCCAACTGATCAACTTATTTCTATTCTTGATGAGGAGGATATTTCAAAATTAGAAAAATTACCTGGTGTGGGTAAAAAAACAGCTCAAAAAATGATACTTACACTTCGTGGCAAATTATCTGTTGATAATTCCGATTCTAGTAGCTCAAAAAACAATATTATAGGTCTTTCTGCCAAAGTAGAACCGTGGTCAGATGTTATCGCTGCTCTTGTATCTATGGGGTATGAAAAAAATATCTGTCAAGACGTAGTTAAAAAACTTGTACCAATATTAGAAAAAAAGGAATCTTTTATTACTAAAAATAAAGCAGCAAAAGAAGATATACTCTTTCGTCATGCTATCGTAGAGCTTGCATAAGCTATTTTATGGAGGCTGTATAAATGGCAGGTTTTGATATGAACAAACAAGTAGACAATGCTGAAGATGGTATTGTACGGGCGAATATTCCCATGAATGATGATGCTACCGATGGAGGGCTTAGACCCCAATACTTAAATGAATTTCAGGGACAGGAAAAAATAAAAGAAAATTTATCTATTTTTATAGAAGCAGCACGTTCTAGAAATGAAAGTCTAGACCATCTTTTTCTTATAGGACCACCTGGTCTTGGAAAAACAACCTTAGCTCAAATCACTGCTCGTGAATTAGGAGTAGACTTTAAGGTTACCTCTGCACCAGCCCTTGATAAGGCAAAAGATCTTGCAGGAATTTTAAGTACTATAAGTGAACGCACCGTTTTTTTTATTGATGAAATTCATCGGTTAAAACCAGCAATAGAAGAAATGCTTTATATTGCCATGGAAGATTATGAACTTGATTGGATTATAGGGCAGGGAGCTTCGGCAAGAACTGTACGCATACCTATTCCTAGTTTTACTCTAGTTGGCGCCACAACAAAGGCTGGCATGGTTTCTAGCCCTCTTATTAGTCGTTTTGGTATTGTACAACGATTTAAATTTTATACGCGCAATGAACTAACAAGCATTGTTTTACGATCTTCTAAAATATTAGATATACAAGTTGAAAAAAAAGCAGCTTTTTTAATGTCAGATTGTTCCCGCGGAACTCCTCGTGTGGCAAATAGAATTTTAAGAAGAATGAGGGATTTTGCACAAGTCTGGGGTAATGGGGTTATTACACCACAAGTGGTACATAATGGGCTAGAAAAACTTGAAATAGACTCTCTTGGCCTTGAACATTATGACAGAGAAATTCTTCTTTCAATTATTAAAAATTTTAATGGAGGACCTGTAGGAGCAGAAACGCTTGCTATTTCTATTGGTGAAAGTGTCGACACACTAGAAGATTATTATGAACCTTATTTAATTCAATGTGGCCTTATTCAGCGAACGCCGAGAGGTCGCATTGCAACACAGAAAGCTTATTCACACGTAGGTGTACCCATTATTGATACGGTAGAAAAGATACAAAACAATGAAAACCAAAGACTTTTATTTTAATTTACCAGAAGAGCTTGTAGCTCAATATCCCTCAAAAAAACGAGGCGAAGATAAACTAATGATTCTTAATAGGCATACTGGTAACATAGAAAATGTAAGCATGAATGATTTTCCTCGTTTTGTTGAGCCGGGAACTCTTATGATTTTCAATAATTCACGTGTACGACGAAGCCGTTGTTTTGCAAAGAAAATAACTCCAATGATTGGAGGACAAGGAAATAAACAACAAGCACCAACTAAAGAGATTGAGTTTATGATTTTAAACCAAATTTCAAAAAAAGATGATTTTAAAATTAGCCATGCATGGAAATGTATGGTTAAAAATGCAAAAAAACAAAAGGTTGGTAATACATATATATTTTCTGATGGAACTATTGGTACGATTGTTTTATATCCTGAATTTGAAAAAACAGAATTTAGGGCAGTTGTTTTTAATAAAAAACTTGATGAAATGTGGTTTGAAAAAAATGGTCATATACCCTTGCCTCCATATATTAAAAGGGAAGATACAGAAGAAGATTCTGATCGATATCAAAATGTGTATGCAGAAGAAATCGGTTCGGCCGCTTGTCCTACAGCAGGTTTGCATTTTACTGATAAAATGATGCAAAAACTACAGTCAAAAAACATTGAAATTGCTTTTGTAACATTACATGTGGGGCTCGGAACTTTTTTACCTGTACGAGAAGAAAATATAGAAGAACATGCAATGCATGAAGAAATATATACGTTAAGCGAAGAGACAGCACAAAAAGTTTATAATGCAAAAAAAGAAGGAAGAAAAATAGTAGCTGTCGGTACTACGACGGTACGAACACTTGAAAGTGCATGGAAACAAGCAAGAGAAAATAAAAGATTGTATTTGCAAACAGGAACCCACTGCACAAATATATTTATATATCCAGGAAAAAAAATGCATGTTATAGACCAACTTTTTACCAATTTTCACACTCCTGAAAGTACATTGCTAATGCTTGTTAGCGCATTTGCAGGGAAAGAGTATATTTTTAATGCGTATAATGAAGCTATAAAACAAAATTATAG
>DASRMY010000260.1:0-8918 GCA_035647695.1 Treponemataceae bacterium
TTTTAGTACGTTATTAATGAGGATAAAGCTACATTAAGTTGTGGTTTTAATCCTGGTTCAAAACTTAATTCACTACCATACATAGCTACGTTTAGTCTAAATTTATTAAGTGTAAGACCCAGTCCTGCACTTGGATAGGACTCATGTATACCGAGTCTAAATGCAAAAACATTAATAAGCTCTATTTCGGTGCCGAAAGCAAGTTCTAACAGTGGGTTTCGTGCAATAATGTTTTTATTAAACAGTGGAATAAAATCATTATAATCAGTGTACACTCTGCACGCAGTAATAATTCCCAATGTTTTTTCTTTTAAAGGAATATCTACTTCAACACCTACACCTAACTGAGAGTTTATTTTTGTAGTGTCAAGTCGTGTACCCGTACGGCCTTTATAGCTATCAAAGCCAGTATATTCTGTTACAAACAACGGTGAAATGATATCTTTCCATACAAGAGCAGAATGTAGCATTCCTATTTTATGCTGAACTCCTACATCAAATCCTATACCAATCATTTGATACATTGGCAGTGTGTTAACATTGTTTAAAACACTGATAATACCTGCAGGTGCATCGCTGTATTTTGCTTGAACCTGATATGTCACATGCCCAGCCAACCCAACTGAGAGGGTGCCTGCTTCTGCAAAGTCTATAGGCAGTGCATAGGCAACCTGTGCTCCAGTATTAACACCTAATTTAAGAGTGGAGCGTGTAAGCGAAAGAACTCTTACATCTGTGTAGGTTTTATCCATTAAGCCCACCCCCAATGTTCCCATCTTTAGATTTTTAATAGAACCAAAGGTACATAAACCACCCAATTCTAGTCCAATATTTAAGCCTTGAGAACCAACGCTATTTAATACAGGTCCTAAAGCTGCTTCAATGGTAGCTTCACTTTGGTCTTTAAAAAGCGGGGTGAGGTCGGGGATTATAGCCAGCGGACCGCTTAAAATACTAGAAAAGGCGGGTAACATTTTTTTGTCTTGAGTAAAAATTATTGCAGCAGGATTGTTATATAGAGCATAAAAATGCTCTGTATCAGCTAAATGACTGCCACCTAAAGATATAGATCTTATATCTATTGGATTAGTTCTATGAGCGTCAAATGCTGACAGGCTCGAAACAGTAATAAGCAAAGCATATGCAATACTAACTATGGTAAATTTTTTCATGATGTATAGCCTCCAATTAATGTGCGGTATCTTTTTATAGCCCTATTTGAGAAAGTAAATCAGTCAATGGTAATGCACCAAAAAGAGTTATATCTTCATTTTCTGGACGCGGTACAACTTCAGTCGTTCCATTGCCATCTAAATCTATAGGAGCCCCACTGAGCACTTTTAAGGTATTAATAGCAGTTACTAACTGATCCGAGGCATTTTCATTTGCAGAGGTTGGGTTGTCAAGCATCGCATCTACAATATCTTGTGTTGTTGATGTTTGCAAATTTAATGGAGGTTCTTGGTTTCCCATATTACCCATAATATCTATTGGAGGTGAGCTGTTGTTTAATTCCTTTGCAGATTGTGCAAGTAACGCAAAAGCGGCATTTGCAAGTTGATTTCCCGCTACCGTTTCAAGTGTCTGTTGATCGTTAAGTAATTCTTGTGCTGCTGATGTATTAACAGGTGTTATAAGGTCAACAAGTTGGTTAGCCAAGTTTTGCATTCCTTGCTCAGGTGAAGTGCCACTTTGATTATTTAAAAATTCATCTGCGAGCGGTGCTATTTGAGACGTATTTAACGAACCGTCAAAAGTAATATTAAGCACTGTTTCTTTGTCGCTTTTACTCAGTCCTTTTAGTTCTTCCTTAGATTTTGTCCCTAATGCCTCAAGTATAGCTTTTTCACTCATTGAACCAGATGCTGTTAGAATACTACTAGCTGATGATTTAGCAAGCAGTTTTGCCTGATCCCGGGCGAATCCTTCTCCTAGAGAATGTGTAAAAAATTCACATGACGTAATTAAAAATAGCACTGCTACAAGCAATGTGACGAATATCCTGTTTGTCTTCATAATAGCCTCCATAAAAACACGCATTTGGCAAAATGTATTAGCTCATACACACTAATAACCATATCTAATTAAAAAATAACACACGGATGCTAGAAAATCAATAAATTTACAAAATAATAGTGCAATATCCATCAATTTCTGAAATTTCTTTTTTATCGGGCACTTTTGAATGTACCTTAATGAGTACTTGTGTCCCTCCAAGTGTTTTACAATTGTGTTTTGTTTTTTTATTCTCAGGGATTAAAACAAATAAATGCAAAAAGTTTTCGGTAACAACCCGTAAATCATGACTTTCTCGTTTTTCTACAATTGCATAAAACGTTTTACCAATACACGTTTTTACATATTCTTTTTTGTTTTTTTTTGCTAGAGATGTAAGTAGCGCAACCCTTTCTTTTGCAATATGATGAGGTATTTGATTTTTCATTGTATATGCTTTGGTTCCTGGGCGAGCAGAAAACGGGAAAGCATGTATCCATGCAAAATTGCATGTTTTACACATGTGTACTGTTTTTTCAAAATCAGACGCAGTTTCTCCCGGGAACCCTGTAATAATATCACACGCAATAAAAGGGTTTTGTTTTATTATGCGGAGTTTTTTTACTGCTTTAATAATATGCTCAGCTTTATATGGCCTATGCATAGAATGCAAAATTGCATTACTGCCTGATTGAACAGACAAATGAAAATGTGGTTGTACTCGCTCATGAGCAAGTACCGAACACATGTCATCATCTATTCGTTCAGGATATAAGCTTGAAATTCTAAATCTAATATCGTTCGTGTTTTTTATTAAAAATTCTAATAGCTGTGCAAAATCAAAATAATCATGATTAGTCGATAGGGTTTTACAGTTTTTTGGTATGCTCACCGCATATTGGCTTAAATTAACACCTGTAATAACAACTTCTTTATGGTGTGCTTTTTCTAAATTTTGTATTCGATCTAAAACAATTTCTGCTTCTAAAGATACAGAAGGGCCTCGTGCAAAACAAATTCTACAAAAGGAACATGTGTTATTACATCCATCCTGTATTTTAATAGAAGAACGTGAATGGTTCATAAAGGTGTTGGTTGAAAAAACAAAAGGATCTATTGTTTGCTTAATACTAGGTAAAGGAGCGCTAGAGGCGGGTGCATTTATAGTTTTGCCAAAGGCTTGTTGAGCTGTATTAGCAAATAAAAAGTGCATTTTAGATGCTAACGCCAGACTATCACCAGGTACTAATTCTTTGTTTTTATACCATGTAGCTATTTGTACAGGTAAATGAGCAATTTTTGCTTTGCTTTGTCCACCTAAAATAGCAATACGCTTATCAATATTAGATAGAATTTTAGCATCTAGTTGAGCATAACACCCTGTAACAAGAATAGCTGCACATGGATATTTTTTAAGTAAAAGCCGAATAACACGACGGCATTTTTGTTCAGCTTTAGATGTTACCGTACACGTATTTATAATGCATAAAATAGTTGAATTGTCAGGCTTTTGTTTTGCGAGAACGGTTCTTGTAGTACATGAATAAAGAGCTTCTGAAAAAAAATGGACTGCAGATTCAGTTTCAATTTGGTTTAACTTACACCCCAGTGTTTCAAAATGAATTGTATTAAAAGCGTTTTGCATATTATTGCAATTTTGCTTTTACCCGATCACGACCCCGTAGGGCATCAGCTTGTGAAGAGTTTAATTGCAAAGATTTTTCATAGGCGGTAAATGCGGTTCTATAATATCCAGCCATTTCGCGGGCATATCCAAGGCGGGTCCACCAGTAGTCATAGAGAGGATCCGTTCTGACAGCTTGAGAAAACGATATATCAGCATGATCATACATACCTTTTCTAATATAAATTTCTCCCATAAAGTAGTATGCATCGGCAATTCTGCTTCCGTTCACTGGTACAATAGATATATATTCTTGAAAAAGCTCTAAAGATTCATCATTCTTGCCAAGAAAAAATCTTGCTTCAGCTAAAACCTCTATAAGTCTTTGGTCATATTTTGCAAACTTTAGGGCTTCTGAAGCCCAATATTCCGCTTCTGCATATTCTTTATTAGCTACTAATGCCCAAGACATAACAACGTAAGAATCAACTCGTTTGGGGTTTACTGCAATTTCTTCTTGACACACGTTTATAGACTCAGCGTATTTTCCAGATGTGTATAATTTTAAGGCATCTTTTTTTTGTTGTGGTGATACAAGTCTACTAATTACTGAAGGCTCTTGATTTTGCATGTTTTCTTGCGTTGCTGTGCTTTGTGCCTGGTTATTTGTGTGAGCGCTGGTTTCTGTCGTTTGCGTAAAAACAAACAGAGTATTTGTATATAAAACAATTAAAAAAATAAGATGTTTTGCTTTCATTGTTAATCTCCTTTTACTATATTTTTGTGCAATGCCCAGTAAAAGTACTGCCAGGTTCTAATACAATTTCTGCAGCAGAAAGATTACCTTTAACTTCTCCTGATGCGGTAACAAAAATCATTTTTTTAGCTGAAATATCTCCAACAACCGTACCACGTACAAGAACTTTTTGAGCAACAATATTAGCTTCAACCGTAGCATTTGTATCAATTACTAAATCGCTTTGCGCTTCTATAGACCCATGTACAACCCCCTTTATCATAAAAGGTTTTGTAAATGTTATTTTTCCAGTAAATGTAATATCATCTGCAAGAACTGTGTCAAAATCTTCTTCTTCCAGTTCGAAAAAATCACTATCTTTAACATCAAACATACTATAAATGTACCTGTAATATAGTTTACTGTCAATTGTAATACTATATGAAATGTGTTTTTGCGCAAGGCTTGAAAAAATAAGCACATAAGCCTATCCTATATACACTATATATATAAAGGAATATTTATGGATTTTGTAAAAGAAATGAAAACAAAAGCTTCTTCGTATCAAAAAAGACTTGTGCTTCCAGAAGGAACAGAGGAGCGAACCATTAAGGCAGCTGTAAAAATTATGCAAGAAAAACTTGCCTTATCAGTAACATTACTTGGTAAAAAAGCGGATATCGAAAAAGCAGCACATAATGCTGATGTGTCCTTGCATGGACTTACTATTATTGATCCAGAAAAATCAGATTTTAAGGAACAATTTGAACGCACCTATGTTGAGCTACGAAAACACAAGGGTATGACCCCAGAGCAAGCTAAAATTGATATGAATAGTACCTTGCGTTTTGGTGCTATGATGGTACGACTTGGTAAATCTGATGCAATGGTTGCAGGTGCTCTTTCTGCAACAGCAGATGTATTACGCGCTGGTTTACAAATTATAGGCACAGAAAAAGGAATGAAAACAGCTTCTTCTTGTTTTATAATGGACACGCATAACCCAAAATGGGGTGCTGATGGTATATTAGTTTTTTCTGATTGTGCTGTTATTCCTACACCTAACCCAGAGCAACTTGCAGACATAGCTGGTTCTGCTGCAAAATCATGTAAAACACTACTCGATGTGGAGCCTGTTGTTGCAATAATGTCTTTTAGCACAAAAGGATCTGGCGGAAAAAACGAAGATGTAGTACGAGTGCAAGAAGGTGTAAAGCTGGCAAAAGAAAAATTTCCGCAAATATGTATAGATGGTGAATTACAAGCCGATGCAGCACTTATTCCTGCTGTTACCCAAAAAAAAGCACCGGACTCACCTATTAGCGGTAAGGTAAATACACTTGTTTTTCCATCGCTTGAAGCAGGAAACATAAGCTATAAATTAGTAGAACGGCTTGCAGAAGCAGATGCTTTTGGACCTATTTTACAAGGGTTTGCCGCACCTATATCTGATCTTAGCCGTGGGTGTTCGATTGAAGATATAGTAATAACGTCTGCAATCACATTAGTGCAAGCTGGTGCTCATTAAAAACGAGAGTACAGTGCCTAAACGTCATAAAAAGCTTTCGATTAACGTCGAAGGCTTTTTATTTGTCTAAATTATTTGTGCTGCGCGTGCCCATACATAATGGTTTTTTTCAAGGGTTTTAACAGAAGGCATTTTATATACAAAAAGGTGATTTTTATCTGCAGCATAAATCCCCCTGTTAATGAGTTGATAACTAAAATCAGTACCATTTGATCTTGCTAAGGTTTTTGTAAGCTTGTCAGGGGTGTTCTTAACAGAATCTATGCAGGATTTTAAATGGTCAATGTTTTTATCATAAAAACTTCCAATATTACCTGTATTATGCATATCATCAAAATTTATAAGCTTTAAGTCAGTAAAAAAAAGTGTAGGGGCTGTTATTTTATTTTTACCCTTAACAATATAGTCTGCAAATTTATCAGGGCTTAGCGTGCTGACAACAAGGGGTCTAATAGGGCAAAGCTCTTGATAAAGTGCATAGCTTCTTTTTTCTTCTTTTGGAATAATAAAAACCTCTTTTTCTAAGGCTAAAGCGCTGCCATCTCTTGTCGTAAGATACAGTTTACCTATCTTGTCTAAGGGAATATTTTCAACAACCCTGTAAACAGACAAATAGGTTGAGTTTTTTGGCTGTCCATCGGGATGAGGCTTGCAATGTGTATGAGCATGATCCCAGTCAAAATGCTGGCCAAACTCCTCAAAAACCTCGGTAAAAATAAGTGTTTCTGCTGATCCCTTTTTTGTCCCGGTAGTCATGTATGCGGCAAAATCATGTGGTAAAAGTTCTGATGCAATTAATGCTTCCATTGGAAAAAGAGTCACATAATAGTGAATGCTCATAAAAAGCCTCCTACTGTATTAAAAAATGGCTAAAAAATTATATTTAACAAATATAGAAACTGCAATAAGAGAAATAACGGACATAATTTTAATTAAAATATCTAACGAGGGACCAACAGTGTCTTTTAAAGGATCACCAACAGTGTCACCAACAATAGAAGCTGCGTGTGCTTCGGAGCCTTTTCCACCATGATGACCGTTTTCAATATATTTTTTGCTATTGTCCCAAGACCCACCAGCATTAGCAGTAAATAAAGCAAGCATAATAGCAGAAAGCGTAGTACCAATTAAAAGCCCACCAACAAACTCTGCGCCAAATAAAAAGCCACAAACAAGGGGAGTTAGTACAGCAAGAAGAGCAGGAAGCTTCATTTCTTTAAGAGCTCCAGTAGATGAAATTCTAATACACTCGGCATAATCAGGACGGCTTTTACCAGTAAGAATACCAGGGTCAGCTTTAAATTGACGACGAACTTCTTGTACCATTTGTCGGGCAGCATTGGCTACTGCTTCAATAAGAATTCCAGAAAACAAATACGGCAGAGCCGCACCCACAAGAGCTCCAGCTAATGTGAGAGTATTAATCATATTTAACACAAGGCTGAGCCCCATTGTTTCTCCAGGATCTGCCTGAGCATAGAGATATGAGGCAAAAAGAGAAAGAGCTGCTAAAGCAGCACTTCCTATTGCAAAGCCTTTGCCAATAGCGGCAGTCGTATTACCAACAGCATCTAGCTCGTCTGTTATTTTACGCACCCCAGGGTCAAGATGAGCCATTTCACTAATACCACCAGCATTATCTGCAATAGGACCATAGGTATCTACCGAAACAGTAGAAGCGATAAATGACAACATACCAATTGCTGCCATAGCAACACCATATAAACCTGCAATGGCATGTGATCCAATTATAACAATACTTAACACAACGACAGGTAAAAAAACAGATTTCATACCAGAGCCTAACCCTTCGGTAATATTAAGCGCTGCCCCCTCTTTTGAAGCTGCAGAAACATTTTGTGTAGGTTTATAATCATAACTGGTAAAATATTCAGCTATTTGGCCAATAATAATTCCGCTCATAATACCTAAGGTTGCAGCAAACCACGGTGATAAGGCGCCTACGCTAAATCCTGCTGAATCGAGGTTTGCGTCCTTAAAAAAATACCACGTAACAAACGCATTTAAAACAATGGTAAGAGTCGCAGAAATAATTGTCGATATATTTAACTCTTTATGGGGGTGATCCGAAACTTTTCTAATTAGAAGGGAACCAATACCAACGATTGAAGAAAGCAACCCAACCGAAGCAAATATAATGGGAAAAAAGATAAGCTTTTCTACAAGACTCGCATCAATAGGAGTAGCTGAAGATACATTTGTATAATACATATAGGCAGCCAGAACAATGCTTGAAATAATTGCCCCCACAAAACTTTCAAGTAGATCAGAACCAAGACCAGCAACATCGCCAACATTATCACCAACATTATCAGCAATAGTAGCAGGATTCCGTGGGTCATCCTCAGGAATACCCGCTTCTGTTTTGCCAACGAGGTCAGCCCCCATATCGGCTGCCTTGGTATAAATACCACCGCCAACACGATTAAACATAGCAATAACAGAACACCCCAAAGCATATCCAGAGACAGTCATGGTAAATGGGATAAAATGAATACCAAGATGATTGCTCACAATAATAAGCTGATTTGGATGTGCTTGCCCAAGAATTTTACCAAAAACAATATAGATAATGATTAAGCCAAACAAGGAAAACCCGCCAACGCACAAACCCATGACCGAGCCACCGCGAAATGCAACTTTAAGGGAAGCACCCAAACTCTTAGAATTTTTAGCAGTATTAGAAACTCTTACATTAGAAATTGTGGCAATTTTCATGCCTATTAACCCAGCACTTGCACTCATAAAAGCACCTAAAAGAAAGGCTATACCAGTAGACAAAGAAACAACAGCTACTAAAACAGCAGTAATAATAAGAGCTATAAAAAAGATGATTTTATACTCATGAGCCATAAAAGCATTGGCGCCTTCTTGAATTGCCAATGCAATTTCTTTCATTTTATCAGTGCCTGGGTCCATTTTTTTGACTGTACGAAAATTGTGAGCTGCATAGCTTAGTGCTAAGATAATAGCAATTATTGGAATAACAACCATAAAAATCTATCCTTATATAT
>DASRMY010000261.1:0-2411 GCA_035647695.1 Treponemataceae bacterium
AAAAAAGACCGCTCACAATTCTGCGTAAGCGGTCCTCATCACTATCTGTATATTTATTTTTTTTCTTTAATATTATAACGCTTGTTAAAACGTTCAATACGACCAGCAGTGTCGACAAGCTTTTGCTTACCAGTATAAAACGGATGACAAGCTGAACAAATTTCAACCCGTATATCCTTTTCTGTTGAACGTGTTTCTATTACATTTCCACAAGCACAAGCAATTTTTGTCATTTCGTATTTAGGATGTATACCCTTTTTCATGGTTGTCCTCCATATGAAGTAGTCTTGCCCGATAATGCGGCTCCCATACCGTACCCAACGGGTACTATCCGAAACAAAACATTACCACAAGCCATAAACTGTTCTATATATCGTTTTTAATACTACTGAGTATTCATCGATCTCAAGAATGTCTTATTATCCTTACTTTTTCTCATTCTGTCAAGCAATAGTTCAATAATCTCTGCATCATCCATTGGATTAATAACTTTTCGCAAAACCCAAATCTTTTGTAAATCATCATCTTTAATAAGAAGCTCTTCTTTTCGTGTTCCAGATTTTTTAATATTAATAGCAGGAAAAATTCGTCGATCAGCAAGTTTGCGATCTAAGTTAATTTCCATATTACCGGTACCCTTAAATTCCTCAAAAATAACCTCATCCATACGACTTCCAGTTTCAATAAGGGCTGTAGAAATAATTGTAAGACTACCGCCTTCTTCTACATTTCTAGCTGCGCCAAAAAACCTTTTAGGCTTATGCAAAGCGTTTGAGTCAACTCCACCTGAAAGAACCTTACCAGAAGTAGGAACTGTTTGATTATACGCACGAGCTAAACGTGTAATTGAATCAAGAAAAATAACTACATCACGTTTGTGCTCTACCAAACGCTTAGCTTTTTCTAAAACCATTTCTGCAACCTGAACATGCCGTGTTGCTTGTTCGTCAAATGTTGATGAAATAACCTCTGCATTTATTGAACGCTCCATTTCAGTTACTTCTTCAGGTCGCTCGTCTATAAGCAGAACAATAATGTATACTTCTGGATGATTTGTAATTATAGCATTGGCTATTTTTTGCATTAACACAGTTTTACCTGCCTTAGGTGGAGCGACTATTAACGAACGCTGTCCTTTCCCAATTGGGGAAAAAAGATCCATTATTCGTGCTGATGTTTCTTTTGTAATAGTTTCTAAGGTTAGTTTTTCATCTGGATACAAAGGCGTTAAATTTTCAAAAGGAATACGTATTTGTGCAGCACGAGTATCTTCCTCATTTACACTTTCTATACGTAGCAGAGCAAAAAATCGCTCACCATCTTTCGGAGATCTAATTTGTCCATACACAGTATCACCTGTTTTTAAGTTAAACAAACGTATTTGACTTGGCGAAATATAAATATCATCAGGACCAGGAAGATATGAGTTGCCTGGCGAACGCAAAAAACCATATCCATCTGGTAGTATTTCAAGGACTCCACTCGCAAAAATAATGCCACCATGCTGTGTGTGTGCTTTTAAAATAACAAAGATTAATTCTTGTTTTTTCATGGGAGCAAGATCATCCTTAGCTAACCCGTATTCGCCGCCTAAATTGCGTAGATTATGCATTCCCATTTTTGTTAAATCGTTAATAACAAGCTTGGGTTTAGAATCGCGATTTTCAAAATCGGTTTGTGAAGCTCCATTATCTGTTGCTTCTTTTAATGATTGATCCTTATGCTCATCACCATTTTTGTTAGTTCGTGATGTATAATTACGTTTTGAATTGTTACCACGTTGAGTTCGAGAACTATTACGAACTACTTGATTACTGCCATTTGCCGGTGCGCGTGGCGGTGTTTTCCGTTTGGCCCTTTGTCTTACAACAACTTTTTTTTCTGTTTGTTGTTCTGTTTGTTGTTCTGTTTGTTGATTCTGCTTGTTTTCTGATTCAGAAAGATTTAATTCTCCCTGTTTTGAAAGCATTACTTCCTCTAGGCTTTTAGAATCAGTTTCATCACGATTTTCTTCAATCGTTTCCATTAAAAACTCCATACTGTCTTGATTTTATTGTAGAATGTGTGTGTATTATTATTAGGTTTTGAGAGAACAGTTATTTTCTTGATGTGAATACCATTATAAAAGTTTTGCGCAAATAGGTCAACAGTGTATTAATAATCTTCTTCAATTTCAATTTCAACATTTCCTGCAACCATTTTTTTATAGTCGCTTGGAGAAACAGAAAATACATCTACATCATGAATCTGCTCGAGCATCTTGACCTTACCTTGAAAATGTACCTTATCATCAATTCGCAATAAAGAGGTTTCAACATTCCCCCCTATACTGCTCCCAGATACCATTTCAAGTTTACCGTAAGCTTTAGCAGCTCCTGTTACTTTTCCTGCAATAACTATAGAATCTGCTG
>DASRMY010000262.1:0-2943 GCA_035647695.1 Treponemataceae bacterium
CCAATAGATGTTAAAACAATTAGAAATCTGAATATTATTCCAAATAAACAAAAAAATGTAAAAGGTATTAACCTTGCATTTGTTTTAATTCTTGATACACATGTAGAATTGTATATTAAAAAATTATCACTAATAAAGGTAGTTGAATGGTATGAAGTTCTCATGTATTATGCAGAATGGAAATTAAATCACAATATTTTCGTAAAAAGAGCTTCTATTGATTTGTCAGAATATAAGAAAAATCTTAATAAGATTAGGGAAAATATAATTACTGTTAATAATGAAAATATTCGTTTTATTTATCGCACTACCCAAAAACTTTTTAACCGAGAGAGCCCAGATAATTTTATTCCGAAAACTATTAAAGAGAATCATATCACAATATTCATTGATTATAAAGATTGTAGTTTTACAGAAAGCTGTATTAATAAGATTTATGCATTTTATGATTCTGATGCAGTAACTTTTCCAAAATTAATTAAAACAAGATTACACAAAGACAAAATAGATCTTTCTTCGAAAGTCCTTCAAAGCTATTGTTATAATTCTATTGATGACCTTATAGAAAGATTTTATAGTAATTAAAGGAGTAGAATTTAAATGAAACAAAATGAACTTGATTATGATGAATTACTTAATGCTAATACATGTGCACAAAATACATCATATTACAAAATTATGAAATGGAATCATGATAAAGATAATGATATCAAAGATCTTGCTTATAATCTATATTTGAAAAGAATCAAAAACCATGAAGATGGTAATGAGTTAAGTGATTGGTATAAAGCAAAAAGCATTATCTTACTATTGGAATTTATTAAGTAACTCATTAAAAAATTACTTAGACCTGAGAATGCTAAAAAAATACTGGAGGAGATTTATATGAATATCAAATCTATGTTAAAAACGGCAAAAGAACCTAATGCGTGGGACTTTGCCAATTCTGTTTTATATAAGCTATGTTCTGATAATCCAAAGCATATAAGCAATGATATAATTTTAGCAAAAATTTGGTTAATTGGTAGATCATATGCTGCTGCAATTGAACGACGTAAAAAAACTGAAGATGATATCAATGATGACTTCTATATTAAGCAGGTAGTTCCAAAGCTAAAAAAATCAAATCTAGATTTAAAGATTCAAAAATGTATAAAACAAAAAAATGAAAAGAATGCTCTAGAATTGCACAAATATTTGACTGATCTATTTTTTCAATTAACTGAACTGAATAAACGATCACTAGCTTCAAAATATCTTCATTTTCATATCCCTGACCTTTTTTATATCTATGATTCAAGAGTTGTTGGTGCAATAGGATTATTAAACAAAGAATTAAAATTGGGCTCCTATGACAACTACTTTCATTCAATGAACCTCCGCTGCATATCCGCAACGTAACGCAGTCTAGCATAAATTGTCATTTTGAAAAAGAGAGGGACAGAGCTGTTTTGTGTTTTTTTATGTGCTGTAGCATGGTTTTTACATTTTCACTATAATTAGCTTATTATGAATATTTTCGCAGAGTTTCTCCCGGATTTTTTGCAGTTTGATGCGGTCGACGGCGCGTCACTCATCCTGCTCTTTGGTATTATTCTTTTGCTCGGCAGTTTAGGCGGCAAATTTTTCCAGAAAGTAAAAATACCCCAAGTTGTCGGCTACATTGTCATAGGTATTTTGATCGGTCAGTCAGGTTTTCAGGTTTTAAGTGCATCGGTCATTTCCATGCTTAATCCCATAAGCAGTATTGCCCTTGCTTTTATCGGGTTTTTAATTGGCGGAGAGCTTAAAACAAGTGTATTAAAGAAATACGGAAAACAATTCACGGGTATTCTTCTGTTTGAGGCAATTGTCCCCTTCTTTACAGTATCCATTATAGTAACGCTGATATCGTTTCTCATAACAAAAAACATTGCAACCTCTCTTGCTATAGGTCTTGTTCTGGGCGCGATTTCATCTGCTACGGCTCCGGCTGCAACGACAGACGTTCTTCGTGAAAATAGAACGCGCGGACCGCTGACAAGCACAGTTCTCGGAATAGTCGCCCTTGATGACGCCGTTGCACTAATCCTCTATGCAGTTACAGCCTCTGTTGCGTCCTCACTTCTCGGCTACACAGGCGGATCTATATCAACTCAATTACTGTTTTTAGCCTATGATGTTTTTGCCTCTATTGGAGTCGGCTCACTTATCGGGTTTTTACTAAGCCTCGTCATAAAAAATATCATGGTAAACGAAGACCGCATCCTAACACTTTCTCTCGGCGCTATTCTCCTTTCGTCCGGGACATGCGAGCTTCTCAAACTCGACACCATTCTTGCAGCAATGGCAATGGGGTTTTTCATGGTAAACTTTGCAACGGTTAAGACACGGGGAATTTTTTCTCTTGTTGAAAAATTTACCCCCCCTATTTATGTACTTTTCTTTGTTCTTGTGGGTGCTAAGCTGAATATTTGGAATATAACTCCCTATGTTGCACTTATTGCCCTTCTTTATCTCTTTTTTAGAACAGCAGGAAAATCTATAGGCGCACGGCTAGGTTCAATAGTAACGAAGGCGCCAATAACGGTAAAAAAATATCTGCCGTTTTGCCTTTTAAGTCAGGCAGGTGTTGCTATCGGTTTATCAATTTCTGCAGGACAGCAGTTTGCTGAAACTATCGGGCCGACTGTTGTATTAATTGTTACCGCCACCACCTTTGTAGTACAGCTTGCAGGACCTATCAGTGTGAAGTATGCAGTGTCTAAAGCCGGAGAATGCGGTCTTGATGTGTGCGAATCCGATATTATGAAGTCCTGTTGTGTAAAGGAAGTTAGTGTTGCAGGTGAGCTGATTTGCTCAACAACATCAACGGCGATTGTCAGCGAAACTACCCGCCTGACTGATATTCTTGACTCCTTTAGTAAAAACTATAATTTGAATTATGTAGTACAAGATAGGAAT
>DASRMY010000263.1:0-3792 GCA_035647695.1 Treponemataceae bacterium
TATATAATCAGTTTTATATAATTATGTGTAACAAAAAAAAGAAGGGAAGCCATGTTTGAAATTTTAGAAAAAAAGCAATATTCGTCAGCCGTTTTTTATTATCGTATTAATGCTCCAGAAATTGCAGCAAACAGAAAGCCAGGGCAGTTTGTGCTGGTTCAACTCGATGTTGATTATGCTGAAAGAGTTCCTCTTACTATTGCAGATGCTAATGCTGAAGAAGGGTGGATTGCCATTGTTTTTCAAGCAGTGGGAGCTTCTACTTTGAAACTTTCATTAAAAAAGCAAGGTGAAAAGCTAGGGGCCATTCTTGGTCCTCTTGGTAATCCATCAAAAATAGAAAAAAAAGGAACAGTTGTCTGTGTTGGGGGTGGCTTTGGTGTTGCTCCGTTGTATCCTATTGTTCAAGCAAATAAAGACGTTGGGAATAAGGTAATTGTAATAATTGCTGCACGAACAAAAGAATTGGTTATTTACGAAGACGAAATGAAAGCTATTGCTGATGAGGTTATTGTAATAACTGATGATGGCTCTTATGGTAGAAAGGGTGTTTCGACGGTTCCTTTACGAGAACTTTGTGAACAGGACCCTAAACCCGATGAGGTTGTAGCTATAGGGCCGCCAATTATGATGAAATTTTGTTCGCTTACTACAAAAGAATATAATGTGCCAACAACAGTATCTCTAAACACAATTATGATTGATGGTACCGGTATGTGCGGTGGGTGTCGCGCAACTGTTGGTGGTGAAACAAAGTTTGTGTGTGTTGATGGTCCTGAATTCGATGGTCATCAAGTTGACTGGGATAATATGATGATGAGAGCTAATGCGTTTAAAGACCGAGAAACAGACGATTTTTGTAAAGTAAAAAAAGAATTAGGATTGGAATAAAAAAGGTGGGTGTTATGAAAAATCATATAAATAAAGAAACTCTCGCGAGTATGGCCAAAGAAAAATATAAAAAAATAAAAGGTGCCATTGATTCGCTAAAACCAAAAGATAGAGCTGCAATTCCTCAACAAGAAATGCCAACAGCCGAACCTAAGGCTCGAGCGCGTCAAATGAATGAAGTTGCACTAGGGTATACAAAAGAACAAGCTTTTCTTGAGGCTAACCGATGTTTGCAATGTAAAAATCAGCCATGTGTTTCAGCATGTCCGGTGAAAGTTCCTATCCCTCAATTTATTGCATATGTGGCACAGGGGGATTTTAAAAAAGCAGTTGATACTATAAAAACCACAAATTTACTTCCTGCAATTTGTGGTCGTGTATGTCCACAAGAAAAACAATGTCAAAGTGTGTGTACTGTAGGCAAAATGTTTAAGGATGTTGATGCATCCGTTTCTATTGGTCGGCTCGAGCGCTTTGTTGCAGATTATGAACGAGAAAACAATATAATTTCTATTCCTTTTGTTGCACAATCTACAGGTAAAAAAGTAGCTGTTATTGGGTCTGGACCAGCAGGCTTAACGGTTGCTGCTGATACTCGACGCGCAGGACATGATGTTACTGTTTTTGAAGCCTTTCATAAATGTGGCGGTGTTATGGTCTATGGAATCCCCGAATTCCGTTTGCCTAAAAGCATTGTTAGTAAGGAAGTTGAAACTTTAGAAAAAATGGGTGTTAGGTTCGAAACAAACTTTTTAGTTGGTCGTACAGGCACCTTACCTCAATTATTAAAAGAAAAAGGCTTTGATGCTGTCTTTATAGGAACAGGTGCAGGCTTGCCTAAATTTATGAATATTGAAGGTGAAAACCTCATAGGCGTTTTTAGTGCTAATGAGTACCTAACTCGTGCAAACCTCATGAAGGGCTATGATATTGATAATGCGGCTACACCTATTTACGATGCAAAAAAAGTTGTTGTTTGTGGCGCAGGAAACGTTGCTATGGATGCTGCTCGTATGGCTTTACGGCTTGGTGCTGAAGAATCAATTGTCGTATATAGACGAACCAGAAATGAAATGCCTGCACGTAAAGAAGAAATTAAACATGCAGAAGAAGAAGGTGTTCAATTTTGCTTTTTAGAGAATCCTTGTAAAATTATAGGTGATGAAAACGGCAAAGTACGAGGGGTTCAACTGTTAAGCTATGAGCTAGGCGAGATGGATGATTCAGGTCGTCGTCGTCCTGTTGCAATTAAGGGTAGTGAACACGAAATGACGTGCGATGCAGTTATTGTTGCGCTTGGAAACGGTTCTAACCCGTTAATGGAACAAACTACTCCTGGCTTAGAAGCTGATTCTAGAGGCCGTATTATAGTTGATAATTCTGCTCAAACATCTATTGCTAAGGTATTTGCTGGCGGCGACATTGTTCTTGGTGCGGCAACTGTAATACTTGCTATGGGTGAAGGACGCCATGCGGCTGAAAGTATAAATAAAATGCTTGCCTCTTAAAAAAAACCGCAGCTTGAAAAAACTCAAACTGCGGTAAAAGGAGGTGAAGAAAAATGGGTATGTTGGGTTGTCATGCATACCATTTATTCTAATATACAGCGTAAAGCTTTAATTAATCTTAAACGAGATATAAAAAAGATCTCATGTTTTTTGCTACGCTATGTACTAATTTTATCTGACTTGTAAGCTTTGTGAATATATTGCAAAATATGTATATGAAAACAATAGAAGCGGTATGGGATGCATACTTAAAAAAATATAATTTACCTAAAACAACACCTTTTTGTGGAGAGTGTACGTTTGGCTCAGATAAAGAAGAAAATGCTATTGTAACGGCTATGGTATTATCAGGGCAAAAACAAGCAAATTGCGCTGCTTTAGAGTCATATCAAATAGATATGGAGCCTATCCCAGAAAAAGGGAATCGTTATGTGGTGACCGATATACGTGGAAATGCTCTATGTGTTATCGAAATTGAAAAAGTAAGTGTTTTACCATTTACGGATATTACGTGGGAAATGGCCAAAAAAGAAAGTGCTGCTCCACGTATGTCTATATGGGAAGAACGACAAAGAGATTTTTTAGAATACGATGCAGAAATTATGGGGTATGAATTTACACCCGATATATCAATTGTTTTTGAAGAATTTAGAGTTGTCTATATAGTGCCATAAAAGATGTTTATCTGAGCACAGTTTTAATCCAATTAGCAGGTTCTGCTGCTTCAAAACACATAGTTTCTTCTGTATACGGATGCATAAATTCAAGCGTATGAGCGTGGAGTGCTAATCTATTAAAAGGGTTTGTCTTAGCCCTGTAAGTAGTATCGCCAGCAATAGGATACCCTAGATATGCTAAGTGTGCACGTATTTGGTTTTTTTTGCCCGTGTCTAGGGCTAGTTCAAATAATGTGTACCGATTACCTTGTTCTATTATTTTATAAAATGTGCGTGCAGGAATTAGTTCTTGTGTTCTGACACCTTTTTTGCCTTGCTTTTTATAAGAAGAGGATTGTGTGCGCTTAGAAGTTGTGCCTGGCACATACGATTGATGATATGCATTTAGCGCAAGAGGAGCATCTATGAGTCCTTCTGGGGTTAGTTTTTTTACGATTTTCCCCTGTGGGGTTTCACATACTGCACGATATAACCGTTTGCTGACGATAGAATGCCACCTTTTCATAATTTTTTGCTGTGCCGTATACGATAATGCAAACATAAGTATGCCAGAAGTATCTCGATCAAGTCGATGCACTGCAAAAGGTCTATGACCCTTTTTCCATATTCCACGTTTTCGCATATTTGCTTCAAGTAAATCTTGGGCTGTTTTACTACGGCTTCCAGGATAGGGTACAGAAAGCAACCCTGATGGTTTATATATTATTGCTAGATAT
>DASRMY010000264.1:0-5209 GCA_035647695.1 Treponemataceae bacterium
AAAAAAATCATCATATTGGACTTTAATTGGTGTTAGTACCCTTAGAGTTATACGTTCGTTTGCTTTTTCTTTTGTTTTGTCTATTCTATTAGGAACCATAGCAGGAAAATTTCTTTTGTTTAGACAGTTTTTATCTTTTCCTATGGGAATTATTAAAGCAACACCAGTTATTTCGTTTATTTTACTTGCTATTTTTTGGTTTAAAACAAATTCTGTACCAGTTTTTATAGGTGTTTTAATGACATTACCCGTTATGACTGGAGGTGTTATTGCCGGTATACAGCATATTGATAAAAAATTAGATGATATGTGTACAATCTATGGTTTAAATGTTTCTGAAAAGTTCTTTTCTTTTTATGTGCCATCAGTTGCTCCCTATGTGGTAAACAGCTCGCTAACATCTTTTTCTCTTACATGGAAGGTTGTTGTTGCCTCAGAGGTTATCGCATTGCCTCAACGCTCTATTGGCTTTGCTTTGCAAACTGCAAAGGTGCAATTAGAAACAGCTGATGTTTTTGCATGGACTGTTTCTATTGTGCTTGTAAGTTTTCTGTTAGAATCTTTGTTATCCTTTGCCTTAAAACATATTGGTGTGGCAAAAATAAGTATTCGTTTACCTAAAAAAAATGATACTGTACAACCTTTAAACATGAATGTACAAACTGATATTAGCATAGATAATTTTACCATGAGTCGTGGTGGTAAAAGCTTGTTTAACGATTTTTCAATACACTTTGCCGCACATAGTATTACAGCAATTATTGCACCTTCTGGCGGTGGTAAAACAAGCTTGTTTGATTGTATTGCTGGTTTGCTCAAGCCCGATAGTGGTAGTATTGTTAAACAAGACGGTGCAATTTCCTATCTTTTTCAAGAACCACGTTTATTACCTTCGTTATCAGTTTTAGAAAACATCGCATTGCCTTTACAAAAACTTTTTTCCTCTGAAAAAGCTAAAAAAAGAGCTTGCTATTATTTACAAAAAGTTGGACTGAGTGAGAAAAAAACAGCATTGTCGACAGAGCTTTCTGGAGGTGAAAAACAACGCGCAGCATTAGCTCGTGCTTTTGCCTATCCGTCTAGTGTGCTTTTAATGGATGAAGCTTTTCAGTCGCAAGATATCAGACTTAAAACACAGCTTGGCAAACTGTTTAAATCATTGCTTACAGAAGAGCCTAAAACGGTTGTAATGGTAACACATGATATTAGAGAAGCTATTGAGCTTGCTGAGCGTATTCTTGTATTAGATGGTACGCCACTTAAAATACAACTTGATGAGGCGGTTGTAAAATCTAATACAGACAATGAGGGCAATGCTGTACAATTGTTTACCGCTGGGTGGGAGCTCGAAAAAAAAATTGCAACCATATTGTCTTAATTAAAAAGATCGACAATTTCTTTTATGCAAGAATATAAAGCGTCTATGCTTTTTTTGCTCCCATCAGGGCCAAATGAAATACGTACAGTGTTAGTTGCTAAGCCGCCTTTTATACCCATAGCATCTAATACAGGGTGATTGTTTTTTTTATTTGAACAAGCAGAACCGGTTGATATATAAAAGCCTTTTTCACTTAAGGCACGCACAAGCACTTGGCCTGGAATGTTTGCAAAACTTGCTTGTAGTATCCATGGCGAGTAAAGAGTGCTTTGTGGTTCTTCACCTCTATGTGGTGGAATAATTGTACAGCCTTGTAATTGTTGTAACTTTTGAATCAAATGTTCGGTAAGTGTTGCTTGTGTTTGTGCTTGTTGTTCAACTTTTTTTGCCGAGCTAGCATATTTTGTTAGCGTTTCGGCCATAGCCCAAATACCTGCGAGGTTTTCGGTACCACTGCGAATACCATTTTCTTGTCCGCCACCACGCAAAAAGGGTTCTCGTCGTTGAGCCATATATAAAATGCCAATGCCTCGTGGGCCTTTTATTTTATGTGCGCTAATTGCTGCCGTATTAATTCCTTTATGTGCTAAATTACAGTGGATTTTACCTATGGCTTGTACCGCATCTACATGAAAAAGGGGGCGCCGTTTTCCACTGCAATGTGTCGTGATTGCATCAGCTATTTCATATATTGGTTGGATAGCCCCAGTTTCATTATTTACTGCCATTACACATATAAGTTGTGTGTCTTTTTGTATTTTAGAAACTACAGCCTCTGGGGTGATAATGCCTTTGCTATTGGCAGGAATTTCAGTCACAGTAAAGCCACAGTTTTTCATCATAGCGGCTTGCGCAGAAATTGCAACATGCTCAATTGAACTTACTACTATATTTCCCCGTACAGGTCCTTGTAATAACGAAATCATGGGTAGGTAATCACTTTCAGTACCACCACTAGTGAAATATATGGTTTTTTCTGCAACGCCTAATGCTTTTGCACAACGTTTTCTTTCTTTCTTTAATAGCTCGTTAGCTTTTAAACCTTCTGCATGCACACTCGATGGATTGCCAACAAATTCTACTGCTATCTTTGTTGCTTGTGTAAAAATATCTTTGTCTATAGGGGTAGTAGCTGCCCAGTCAAAATAGTGGTCAAAATTCATAGCAATATACTAGGGGTGCAGTCAAAAAAAGTAAAGAGTGCGATACTCTATCTAGAATAAAACTACAATCTGCTTCAAATCAACTATACAAAGCGTCTCGGTTTTCAGCAAAACAGAGCGCCAATTATGTAAAATTGATGAATTCTAATTTATTACAGCAACGCTTTAATTATTTGGCTATCATCAACTTCTTCAATGACAGTCATGTTCATATCTTTTTGTAAGACAAGCCGAATTTTTTCACCAGTGTTTTTTTTGTCTTTATGCATAATTTCAAGCATTGTATTAGCTATAACTTTGTTTGATTTTGTATTGTTTAGGACAAATTTAGGTATTTTATCTGTTGACCAACCATAGTTTTTTAAGCAATAAAAAACATCGTCATAATATTCCTGCGTGCAATAACCAAGTTGTAAAGAAAGATCTATTGCCCTTCCTAATCCCCACGCTACAGCATCACCATGTGGAACATTGCCAAACCCTGCATAGCTTTCATAGGCATGAGCAAAGGTATGACCCAAATTTAATTCCATTCTAGGACCTTTTTCCATAAGATCCCGTTGTACAATTCCAATCTTAGCTAATGAGCATCGCTTTATTATTTGGTACACAATATCGTTGTCACGTGATAAAACTTTTTCTTTTTCATCCTTCATAATTTGAAAAAGTTTTGGCCCATATAACATTCCTGTTTTTACCACTTCGCCCAAACCAGAGCGATATTCTTTTTGGGTTAAACTTTGCACAAAGTCTATGCAATAATATAATTTTTGTGCAGGGTAAAAGGTACCAAGCATATTTTTCCAAGAGGAAAAATCACAGCCTGTTTTTCCTCCTATTGCAGCGTCAACCATAGCTAAAAGCGTGGTAGGTACTAACTCTAATTTTGCTCCGCGTTTAAAAACAGAGGCTGCAAAGGCTGTGATGTCACAAATAACTCCACCACCAATGCCAGTAAAAATACTATTACGCATATGGCTGTGTTCTAAAGCGGTTTTTGCAATTTTTAAAACTGACTCGATCGTTTTGTGTTCTTCTCCAGCAGGAAGTATAATAACGCTGTGTTTGTTTGTGTCAAGATTGTGTATAAATTTTTTTACTGGCGCACGTTCGTATATATTAGTGTCTGTTACAAAAACCCGGCGCAAGTCTGGCGTGTTTAGAGTGACTGGTTTATTATCTATGCCATTAATAACTTCATTAGCAAATAAAGCCTGTAGGCTTTGTTCAATGCTTTGATAAAAAACTATAGTAGTTTTATTTGTGTTTGGGTGGATAGCTTCATAAAAAATTTCAAGTTTATCTTCATACATAATTCTGCTATTCTACAGATTTTAATAACATTGTGCAATGAAAAATTAGTATGAAAAATCCATCTGTTGAAAATCTTCTTGAACCTTGTTTAGTCGTTTAAGCTCTCTTGTTATAGTACGTTCATAATTTAGGCTATCTGTATCTATACGATAACATTCATCTTCCCAGTTTTGAATATCTGTTAAATATAAAAAATTAAATTTTTTTTGGTTTGCTTTTTCAGCCCAAATCTTTGCTTCTTTCCAATAATATAAGCCAGCTCTATAGCAACTTTCTGCTGTATCAAGATCCCTTAAATATTCGTTTTTCCAGGGGGCATCATAAAAATAGGCTATTTTTTTATCCCAATATCTACCAAGTCGTAAATGTTGCTCTGCTAATTTTAAATGTATATGCATCATAAAAAGATATCGGTATTTCTCCCAGGTCTTTTCATTTTCAATATGGGCTAGTGCAAATTGTGGATTGCAAAAATCTGCTGCTACAGAACGTTCTAGCCAATATATGTTTTCAAGGACATCATCTGGATATTGTTGATAATGTACATGATAAAGCTTGTAATATTCTTCTTTATATTTTACAGCCCAAGAAAAAACTGGAAGAGAAATAGATAGTAGTGTAATTATTACAATAAAACGTTTCACATATCTTGTATCGGCAATTTTTCTATTTCCGTCCAGATTATTTTTTCTATTTCATCCGCATTCTTTGTGGCATCAATACGTACAATACGCATTTTTGGATGTTTTTTTTCATATTCGACAAAGACTCGTTCGTATTCTATATATGTTTTTTCTAAAAAATCGATTTGTTCGTAAATTTCTGTAACTCCGCGCCCACTAATACGTCGTAATGATACTGCGGGGGGTATGACAAAATAAAACACAATTTCTGGAAGAGGAAACTGAGCATTTAATGCATACGGTAGTTTTTTTCCACAGTCTAAACTTTGATATGCTAGGCTAGAAAACAGATATCGATCAGAAACACAAAGCTCACCGTTGTTACAGCGTTCTATTATGCCAGAGTCTCTTTGTTCTGTGGTTTTTTGATTTACAGTAGCACCATATAAATGTTCGCAACGATCTGCTGCAAAAAGATATGCAATTGTTGTAGGAAAAAGCTTTACATCACCTTTTAGTACTGTACGAATAAAGCGCCCTGTTTCATTTTTTGTTGGTTCAGCTGTGAAAAATGCTCGCTTATTAATTAAACGTTTTCTCAACCGTTCTATTTGTGTTGATGTTCCTGCGCCATCTATTCCTTCTAAAACGATAAATTTTTTTAGTATCATTTTCACCTACCAAAATTGTTAAATATTTGTTACTATTAAAGATAATACATGAAACAAAAG
>DASRMY010000265.1:0-13267 GCA_035647695.1 Treponemataceae bacterium
GTTTCTGTGTAGTGAATATATTGCTAAAAAGATTGATACGGCACCCATTGGGGAAAACACCCTTACTCATATAAAAAAAGAGAAGATGTAGCTGTATCTTGTAAAATTACGTTTTCTATTGTATTCTTATATCGTACGAATTTCAAAAGGAGGATGTATGGCTGTCGGCGATGCAGAATTTCAACTTGTCACTTTTCAGCTTGGAAAAGAAACATATGGTGTAGATATTATGGATGTTAAAGAAATCGTAAAAATTCAAAATATACGAACTATACCTAATGCTCCTTATTATGTTGAAGGTATATTTAATTTACGTGGCGAAATTATACCAGTTATTAGTCTTCATAAACGGTTCAGAATTGAAAAAATAGTAGCCAGCGATGATGAAGTTGAGCTTGAATCGGGCTTTATTATATTAAATATAGAAGGCTTAATAATAAGTATATATATAGACAGAATTTCTCGCGTTGTATCCGTTAGTAATAAAGAAGTTCAGTCACCTCCTCAAATGATTAGTGGAATTGGATCCGAGTATATTCATGGTGTAATCAGAAAAGAAGAAGGCTATCTAGTGGTGCTTGATATTCGTAGATTATTTAATCCTAAAGAATTACAAAAACTAACTGTGATAAATCAGTAATATGGCAATAAAAACTTTTAGTTCTACAATACGACGACGTGAAATGGATGCTGTTCTTACTTGTATGGTAAGAGAAGAAATAGGTACTGGAGATTTAGCACTAAGGCTGACTCAATTGGTTAAACAAAAGTTTTCCGTGGCTGGTGCTGTTGCCTTGCGCAGTCCAGCTATAGCTTTGACTTATGCTTTAGAGCTTCTTAATCTAGAAAATAATACAGGCGTAATTTTATCTGCTTTAGCACCTTCATGGCAATATCAATCGATTGTTTCTGCAGGATATACCCCGATGCCTGTTGATGTTTGTCCCGATTCAGGGTTACTCGATGTAAACTTAGTTAAAAAAAGTATTGCTGAAAAAGGACGTGTTCTTTTATTAAACGAATGCTTAGGACAAATTCCAGATTTTGCAGCTTTTCAAGAATTGCATATACCTATTATAGAAGATATTTCTCAAAATGCTGGGGCTATAGTCGATGAAAACCCTGTTGGTTCTTTTGGCGTTTTTTCCATTTTAGGCTTAGAAGAAAGAGATATTATTACTGCTGGGGGTGGTGCTGTTTTAATGGCTCCAGAAAAAAGAGATTGGTCTGTTCTAAAGCAAAAGATAGATGAAGCACCTATAACTGATTTTTTACCTGATATTAATTCTGCTTTAGCATGGGTTCAATTAAAAGAACACAAGAAAAATGAGGAAATTCGTAAAGAAATGAATGATATGTATCTTGGTTCACTTATGCAGGGAAAGCATTCTACATTTAAAACTCAAGTTGAAAATGCTTCACCCGTAGTGTATTCTTTTCCTGTAATCTTAAATAGTGGGTATAGTGATGTTAAAAAATATGCATTAAAAAAAGATATTGAAATAGTTTTAGCTTTTCAAGATTCTATAGCTACTGTATTTGCAGACCAATGCAAACATTGCACACAAGCACTTTCCTTGCGGTTACGGTGTGTTCTTTTTCCCTTATATCCTCGGCTAGGAAGTAAAAAGGCTCAAAAAATAGCAAAGGTACTAGCAACATTGCCATAAAAAAGGTAAAAATGAAAAAATGTTTGATAGTTTCAAATACAGATAAAAAAAAGTCTCTTTCACTTGCTACTGAAATTCAACTATTTTTAAAAGATTGTAATATACGAGTTTCCGTTGTAGAATTTTGCGGAATAAACAAGCCTCTTTGTTTAGATAAAATAGATTTTATTATTACTCTTGGCGGTGACGGAACAGTTTTATATGCAGCGAGAAAATGTTCAAAATATGATATTCCAGTGTTTCCTGTCAATCTTGGAGAATTTGGTTTCATAGCTGGTATACAACCAGATTGTTGGGAAAAACGGTTACGAAACTTTTTAGAAGGAAAAGAGATTTTAACAAGACGTGCTTTATTAAATGGCAGTATTAGTCGTGCTGATCAAACACTTATAAGTTATGAGGCTATGAACGATATTGTTATTTCTTCTAGGGATGTTGCACGTATAGTTTCATTAAATGTTAAAGCTGGTGCCATTTGTTTTGGTCAGTTTAAAGCAGATGGTATTATCGTTTGTACTCCAACGGGGTCGACAGCCTATTCTGCTGCAGCAGGAGGTCCTATAGTAGACCCACGGCTTGATGCACTTATTTTAAACCCTCTTTCTGCCTTTTCACTTTCAAATAGACCCTTAGTGCTTCCTCCAGAAGAAATTCTTTCTATTATTGTTCTACCTTCAAGAAGTACTGAAGTTGTAGTATCATGGGATGGGCAAGAGCACTATAATGTAGAAGCAGGTGACATAATTACAATTAAAAAATCATCTCAGTCAATACGCCTCGCTGGGTGCGGCATCGATACTTTTTATACTGCATTGCGATCAAAATTACATTGGTCAGGAGGCCCTCATGCTTGAAGATATTCAAATCAAAAATTTTGCATTAATTAACTCTGCCTCTTTAGAATTTTCAAATGGTTTTACAGTTTTAAGTGGTGAAACAGGTGCAGGTAAATCAATACTTATAGAAGCCGTTTCTTTTTTGCTTGGCGGGAAAAGCAGTGCAAGTTTTGTCCGAGAAGGAGCAAAAGTAGCACAGGTAAGCGGTACTATATATATTGATCGTAATCGTACATTTGTTTTGCAATGGCTTAAAGAGCATGGGATAGAAATAGAAAATGATAGGATTCTTTTAAGACGTATTATTCGAAAAAATGGAAAAAGTACAGCATGGATAGAAGATACTCCTGTTACTCGAGGCGAACTTTCGGATTTAACATCTTGGCTTATAGATATGCATGGTCAGCATGAGCATCAATCACTTATGCGTGTACATCGGCATAGAAACTTTTTGGACGCATATGCAGAAATAGAAAAAAAGGTAGCAAAATTTACTAAGCTTTATACAGAATTAGTTGAAAAACGGGAAAGTTTAAAGCAAATGAATGTTACAGAACAAGATCGTATTGAAAAAATTGATTTATTAGAATTTTCGATTAAAGAAATAGAAGAAGCAAAAATTAATCCGAGTGTTGATGACACTCTTGAAGAAGAAGAAAATAAACTTTCACAGTTTGAAAAATTATATAGTGACATAGAAGAAATAAACCAGGTTATAAATGGTATCGAAAAAAGCCACGCAGATGGAGCTCTTACTCTCTTAAAACGTACAAATACTCTAATAGCCCATGCAAAAGAGATGGATGCATCCTTAGTGTCTCTTTCTAGTCGGATTGAAAGCGTTTTTTATGAAGTCTCAGACATAGCTAATGAATTGCGGGCTTATAGCGAAAATCTTGTGTTTGATCCACATCGCTTGCAAGAAATTCAAGATAGAAATGCAGAGTTATATCGTCTTAAAAAAAAGCATTCGTTACCTGTACATAGTTCGGCTAATGTGCTCCTTGAGTATGTTGAAAAAGCAAGACAGCAACTTAATTCTCTTAAATCAAGTGAAGAAGATAAAAAAACAATCGTTAATAAAATAAAAGATTTAGAACGTACGTTATATGCTCAGGCAGTAACAATAAGCAAAGAAAGACAAAACTCAGCTGGAAGAATGTCAGAACTTGTAAAAAAAGCATTGCAAAGGCTTGGTATGAATGGTACAAAATTCGAAGTCCGTGTTGTGCAAAAAAAATCGAGTGAAAACAAAGACGATATAATTCAATCTTGCGGGCCTTACGGGATTGATGATGTAGAGTTTTTGCTATCGGCAAACCCTGGATCTCCACTTAAGCCGCTAGCTAAAATAGCATCGGGCGGGGAAATGTCTCGTGTTATGCTAGCCTTAAAAACTGTTCTAAATGAAGCTGACACAGTAGATACCCTTATTTTTGATGAAATTGATGCAGGAATAGGCGGGGAAGTTGCAGTTGCTGTTGGAAAACACTTAAAAGATCTTTCAGTTAATAAACAAATTTTATGTATAACACACCTTGCAAGTATAGCGGTTTATGCCGATACTCAAATTAAGATAGAAAAGTCTGTACAAAACAATGATACGATAACGTCTGTGCTTATTGTAAAAGAAGAAGAGCGTGTTCAAGAAATAGCGCGTATGCTTTCTGGTAATGCTGTCAATGAAGTTTCTTTAGAACATGCGCGAACTTTATTGCAAAAACATTGTTAGAAAGTTTGTTAGGAGGTTTGGATGAAACAAATTACACCAGAAAACCGCAAGGAATTTGACGAAAAAGCAAAATGGTATCGCGAAAAAGCAAAAGAAATATTAGAAAAAGAAAAAGAAATGCTTAATCTCATTAAACGAGATAATTCGGGTGTATCCTATAAAAAAATGCTTTTAGTCGAGGAAATGATTTATGTTTCAACCTTGTTTATGGCAGTTAATAGTTTGTCTCTTGAAATTCTAAACACTAAAAACAACGAAGCTCTAAATGATGCTAGAAAAATATTATATAAGGCCATTATTTACCTTGAGGATGTTGTAACAGACCTTGTAGATGCGCCTTTTTCCGAATACAGTAAAAAGCTTGAAGAAATTGAAAACATACCCTTAGAAAAAAGATATAGTATAATTCAAAAACTGGGACTGTCCATGCGTATGTTAACAGATGCGTATGGTGAAAACACAAAATGGAAATGGTCGTTTGTAGAGTTAGAGGCACGTTTTGCGACAATATCGAAAAATCTTATAGACTTAAAAAGTGCTGTTAAGGCATTTTTTGATCCAAGAGACCCTGAATATGAAACGACTGTTTCATATTTGCGGTTGGTTATGAGCTTGCTTGATGAGGCTGCATCTGGGTATCGTGATAAGTATGAATTATCAACGAGACGGTTAGATGATATGCGCTTAGGTATTCAATATCTTCTAGCCTTGCGTCGTATTCAAATATTATTGGGTAAATCAGAAGAGGCAGAAAACTTAAAAAAGAAAGCGCTCGTCTGGAAATCTAAAATGGAAAGTGATCAAAAAAAAGAACGTAGTAATTAGATTCGGTTGGGGAGTACCTATGGTTACCGCAAAATTTGCAATGAAACTTTTTGAGGCTTTTTCAATACAACGTTGGACAGATCTTGCGCGTCCTGTCGAATTTATCGAAATGGATAAAGCCGCCGAAAAAATGGCTGTTGCCTATATACTTGGTAAATTCGAAGAAAACAATGGTATTACAATTGACTGGGATTGGATTATAAGCTCATCTCTTTTTGATTTATGCAGAAAAATAGCACTGTGCGATATAAAATCACCCGTACAACGCATGATTCGTTCTGAATACCCAGAAGAGTATAAACGCTTAAATAAGTGGGTTGTAGATCAATATAAAGATTATTTTTCAGATTCATGTTTATATGATTCGTTTTGTAAATATGTATTAAGAGATGTCCCATCTGTTGCAAAACAAACACCAACAGAGCATGTGCTTCAGGCCGCACATAAGTATTCGGCGTATCGAGAATTTGAGATGCTCTCGGTTGTAAACGAGCCAGATAGACTTTTAGTTGTTGAGAAACAATTGAATGCTGATATTCAACAATATTTAGACTTAGAAGGGCTTCGGCTTTTGATAACAAAACAACGACCATATGAATTTGTTTTAATGATTGAAAAGTTGAGATTTCAAACCCGTTGGAATCAAACGCCTCGTGTCCCTGGAACAACTGTTTTAGGACATTCGTATTATGTTGCGGTTCTAAGTATGCTTCTTAGCCGGCAACCTACTATTGAAATGTGTCCTAAACGTCGTTTTAACAATTTTTTTTCCGCCTTATTTCATGATTTACCCGAAGCTGTTACTCGAGATATTATATCTCCCGTGAAACAAGCTACTGATGGGTTCCCGTCAATCGTAAAAAAAATAGAAGACGAAATTGTAAAATCAGAACTAGAACCTCTTATGGAGCCTTTTTTTGCAGATGAGTTAAGTTATTTTACAAATGATGAATTTGATAATCGCATTTTACTTGAAGGTGCAAAAGATGCTATGCCTATTAGAGGTGTAAGTTTTGAAGATTTAAATAAAAAGTACAACGAAGATGTTTTTTCTCCTGTTGATGGTAAATTAGTTAGGTGTGCGGATCATATTTCGGCCTTTGTTGAGGCAGACTCTTCAATAAAACATGGAATTACCTCAAAGCATTTGCAAAGTGGTAGAGAAAATATTTTAAATATGTATCCAGCAGGCAAAAAAATAAATGGATTTTCACCAAGTGATTTTTTTGCAGATTTTTTATAACTAAAAAGTATGATAAAAAATATTTTGCTAATTTTGCAATCACTATATGCCGATTTAAAAGTAAATGAAACACTCAATTGCGTATAAACGTTATATAGTATTATTTTTACTATTTATTTGTTCTCTTTCTATGCGAGCCCTTGAGTATACGGTAAAAAAAGGGGACACGCTTTATTCTATTGGTCGTCGCTATAAGGTTTCTGTAGATGAAATTCTAAAAGCTAATCATATGAGTTCATCAAATTCTATTTATGCAGGGCAAAGTTTATTTATTCCAATAGAAATAGCAAAAAAAAATACATATATAGTGCAAAAAGGCGATACATTATTTGGTATCTCAGTAGCTCAAGGTACGACAGTTGAGGAATTGGGCAATCTAAATAATCTTACAAAATCGTCTATTTATGTTGGACAAGAACTTCTCCTGCCTACAACTAAAAAAACAGAGCCTCGTGTAAGCGTTACAAAAAAAGAGGTTGTAACTGACGTTGTGAGTTTAAAAAAAACTAAGACAGATGCAGATTTAATATATACGGTAAAAAAAGGGGATACTCTTTATAGCATAGCTTTATCTAATGCTGTGACTGTTGAAGAAATAAGAAAAAAAAACAATTTGACTATGTCATCTGTATTAAAAATTGGTCAAAAGCTTTCTATAGAATCAAGAGAAAAGATTCAACCGGCTACCCTAAAAGCTGTTTCTGATCCAAGAAGTTATGAAAAAAGGAAAGGGGATCCATCTCTAATTTGGCCAATAAATGCAATAGAGATTGCATATGTGAGTGGAAAAATAAGTGGTGTTGTGGTAGCTGGAAACAGCAAAGATGAATCTGTTACAGCTATTCGTGAAGGGGTCGTGATGTATAGTGGTAATTATCGAGGTTATGGGGAAGTTGTTTTCTTAAAAAGTCCCAAGGGGTATATTTACATGTATAGTGGTATGTCCTCTTTGTCGGTAAAGAAAGGCCAAGTTGTTAGATATAGAGAAGAGATTGGAAAAATCGGTGTAGATGTGTATACAGGGAAACCAGTTGTTAATTTAATGGTGTATAAAAATGATAATCCTGTAGACCCTGCTGATGCTCCACGAGGTTAATTAAAATAAGCTCGGTTGAATTTCTACTAGTTCAGGGTGAGCTTTTTTAAATGCTTGCAAGCATTTAAAAAATACGTTCATACAAACACGAGCATCGTCAGTTGCTCTATGTGCGTTCCCTCGGTCTATATTAAACGTTTCTGCCAAATATTGTAATTTGTGACATTTTAATTGAGGAAACGATTTTTGTGCTAGTTTTACAGTGTCTACTGCAGGTATAGCAGGAGAACAAAGTTTTTGTATTTTTGCACGATCAAGCTCAGCATTAATGAAATGTATATCAAAATTTGCATTATGTGCGATGAGTTTTGTGTTTTTTATAAAAGCTAAAAATTCTGGAGCTATTTCAACAAAAGTAGCTTTGTTTGCAACCATCTGATCCGTTATGTTATTTATTTTTGTTATTTGCCATGGGATTGGTGTTTTTGGGTTTATCAATGTTTCATAGGTTGTTATAACACCGTACTTGTTAAATTGTATAGCACCAATTTCTATAACGCGAGCGTTTTCTGGGTTTAATCCTGTTGTTTCTGTATCAAAAGCAGTAAAAGTTTCACCACTTTCGAATGCACAAAAAGTCTTTTTTATATCGTTCATTAAGCATTGTCCAAAATTATGTTGATATCTAAGCTGATTGCGTCACAAAGAGATGAGCCTGCTTTTTTATCTGCGAGAAGGTTTCCCGAAGCAGGAACAGAACTATTAATATAAAACTTTATTTTTGGCTCTGTACCACTGGGGCGTGCGCTAACAACGGTTCCCCCTTTAAGTACAAATTGTAAACCATTGCTTGAAGGAAGCGCCAACTTTGTTTGTGTGTCTTTGTTTGAAGGGTGGTATGAAACAAGGTTTAAAATATCTCTTACTTGAACAACTTCCTCTCCGCCAAGGCTTTTTGGAGCTTGTGTGCGAAGATTTGTCATAAGATTTTGCATTGTTTCAAACCCACTTAAACCAGGGAACATTTTATCAATTGCGCGGTCCTCATAATAACCATAGGTTGTCCAAAGATCTTCTAAACGGTCTAAAAGCGATTTTCCGTTACTTCTCCAGTAAAGTGTCATTTCTGCACACATTGCTGCAGCAGAAATAGCATCTTTATCACGAACAGCTGTTTCAACAAGATACCCATAGCTTTCTTCAAGACCAAAAATAAATTGGTGTTTTCCACTTTTTTTATATCGAATCATTGCATCTGCTATCCATTTAAAACCAGTTAAAACTTCTTCAACATACACACCATTTTTATGAGCTATAGTGTCAATCATATTTGATGTCACAATAGTTCTTACGATAGCAGGGTTTTTGGGCATTTTATTAAATTCTTTACGGCTAAGAATAATATAGTCTGCTAAAAGGACACCCATTTGGTTACCAGTGAGTAAAACAAAATTTCCATCATTATCAGGTACAGCTGTGCCTAAACGATCCGAGTCAGGGTCAGTTGCCATAACAATATCTGCTTTTTCTTTTTTTGCTAATGCAACCGCCATTTTTAACGCACATGCCTCTTCTGGGTTTGGTTTTGATATTGTTGGAAAATTGCCATCAGGTTCACGCTGTTCTGGGACTGTTATTACAGAAAGTCCAAGGTTTCCGAGCACTTTTTCAACATGTTTTGCTCCTGTTCCATGAAGGGGGGTAAAAACAACTTTTGCATGTTGTGCAGTCTTTTTTATAAGGTCTGGCCGAAAGAGTTGGTCCTGACACATTTGCCAATATTTTTCATCTATAATACTATCAATAATTTCAAGTCTTCCTGATGCAATTGCCTCTGATCGTGTAGTTGTTTTTACATGTTTTACAGCATTAACCTCATCAATAATACCTGTGTCATGTGGAGGAATCACTTGAGCTCCATTAGACCAATAAGCTTTATAACCATTGTATTCACGAGAATTATGCGAAGCAGTAATAACCACTCCTGTTTGACAGTTCAGTTCTGTAATAGCAAAAGATAGTTCGGGTGTAGGGCGTAAGTCTGAAAAAAGGTACGTTTTAAAACCGTTTGCAGCAAAAATAAGTGCAGTTGCTTCTGCAAACACATCTGAAAAATTGCGTGAGTCGTAAGCCACAACAGCTTGTAGGGTTCCATTTTTTTCTTTTTCAGGATTTGCTTTTGCAACATACGCAGCAAGTCCTTGTGTTGCACGGTTTATCATGTATGTGTTTATACGGTTTGTTCCACCACCAACAATGCCGCGCAACCCACCTGTTCCAAATTCAAGACTTTGATAAAAGCGTTCTTTAAGCTCTGTATAGTCTTCTTTATGTATAAGGTTTTGCACTTGGTTTCTAAAAGCATTGTCTTTTTCTTCGGCAATATACGCATGAGCCCGTGCAAGAATTTCTTTATTGTCCATAAAATAATACCCCTGAAATATTTACGAAATTTTTTGATTTATACAATCGCAATGAGATTTTACACAAGTATAACGAAATACCTAGTGTATGAAAAGTAGAAAAATTAACAAAAAGAAGGTATTGTCTAATAGATTTGACTTTCTCTTTTAAAATAACTCCTAAATTATCAAATGAGAGCGAACAAGCTAAAGATGAATGACAATTGATACGGCGACTATAACAAGAAGTGTTTCAAGAGAGGAACCTTTGTGTTTTTAAGATGAAAAAAATGTAAGTTGTTTGGTTAATTCACCTGCTATGTCGAGGTTTTTTCCTGCTATATCTTTCATTCCTGCAAGGGCATCGGTAATGGCTGTTCTATTATTTCTTTGTTTGTTAATTGACTCTCTAATAATATTAAATCTTTCAAAGACCCCGCTAATTCGTGCTTCCATTTCTTTGTTGCTTTCTTTTTGCACTCCGGCAATATCTTTAAGATTCTCGGTGATGGAAACCAAGGTCGTCATGGTTTTCAGGAGTTCGGTTACTTCTGTAGATTCCTCTTCGAGTGATTGAAAAATACTGTGAAAGTGGATAGATGTTTTTTCAACATTTTTTCGGATATCCTTAAAAGATTTTTCTGTCATGGATGTTTTCTCGTTACTGTTCCTCACATTGACCAGCATTACATCTACATGTGTCCCGATTTCATTAGATTTTTCAGAATTGGTTTTAGCAAGATTCTTCACCTCTTTAGCTACAACTGCGAAGCCTTTCCCAAAACTCCCTGCATGGGTGGCTTGAATGGCCGCGTTCATAGCCAAAATATCTATCTGGTCGGAGAGCGTTAGCATGTGCTCAAGCATCTCGGCCACATGTTCAGAAGAATTTTCAATCATTTTAATCGAGTTAATAAAATCCTGTATCTGAGTGTTTCCGACCCTTGTTATATCATTTAGATTTTCGGTTAAGGATTCAACCTCCCTCGCTGAACTGTTTATTGCTTTTATGGAGGACGCAAGCTCTTCAATTGAATTCGATGTTTGTTCAACAGAAGCAGACTGCTCCTCAATATTACCGGTAATATTTTCAATTGCCTTGAAATATTCGGAAAGGCTATCTCTCGTATGTCTAAAATCATGTTCTTGTCTTTCCATTTCATCGTCAACGCTGTTAACTGCTTCAAGCATTGTGGTCGTCTCATGTGTAAGGGATTCGACATATTTCTCAACTGCCGTGGAAACTTCAATTACCCGGTGGCCAGTCTGTTTAACTTTATCAACTAGGGTTCTAATTTTTTCTATGAAAAGGTTAATTGAAGCGGCGATTTCTCCGGTTTCATCAAAATTAAGAAGATTTACCTTTCGATTCAATTCTCCTCCGCCCTCGATGAGTTCGTCAAGTTTTTCTTTTAGATATTTTCTTTGAATTCGATCTTCACCTATGGTTAGAACTACAGCCAGCATAATTGGAATAAATGCAAGTGTAGAAATAAGGATAAGAACCAGATCCCATCTGAAGGGAATAAGAGGAAACCCCATGGAAACCGATAAATAGTAATATCTAACGGCATAGGAGAGGGTAAGGGCTGTATATATAAATCCGGAAACAAAAACGAGTATTAGTTTTGTTTTTCCGAAAACATCTTTTTCATCCGCCCTAATTTCAGTCATTTCGAGTTTTATTTTAGCTGGAATCAAGATTCTGTTTATTATAAGCGCCGCCAGAACCGCACTTACAAAACCTGACAGGCTGTTTGTTGAAAGGCTCCAAAAATACGGAACACCACCTTCGGTCTTAAACCCTTGGAGTGCGTAGAAAAATGTTATAGCGAAAATCCAGAGGCCTGAGTTGGTAAGAATCAGCATCCATGGTATTCGCAGGGACGCCTTTCGAGCTTTTTCATAGTGCTCACCATTTTTGAGAAAGAGTCGGAGAGGTTTCAGTGTTCTGAATATAAACAGTACCAGGATTAACGCGGCGGTGAAGAAAAGTATGAATATGGGGAGTTGCAGCGCATATGAAAGACGTTCGGCAATCGTCTGATCTGCAGGCTTAAGGAACTGTAGAATCAGTTGATTGATTGAAAATAAAAAAAAGGGGATACCTATTGCTGTTAAACCAATTTTAATTCTCATAAGTCCTTCCAGTTTTGATTTAAAATACAATGTAATGATAACATACAAGTTCGTGTATAACAAATTCTTTTTTCGTCAGGATTCTCTTATTTCCTGAACTCTGCCAACCTGGCCAGACTGGAGTCTTACCTTAATGCCGTGGGGGTGGGTAGGAGAATTGGTGAGAATATCTTGAACAATACCTTCTGTGCGTTTGCCTGTTCTCTGGTCTTCTTTAAGCACTATCGAAACTGAAAGACCACGATGTATATCTTTTCTATTTTGTCCATTCATAAACGCTATCATGATTGTGATCACAGGAAAATTCAAGAGCTATCAACAATAGTTTCAGCAGTGACCATCAAAAAACTGAAAAATCTTTATTGTAGGTGTTTATCACTTGGGTTATTGTTGTGCAGGAATAAAGTCGTTTGTAGTAGAAAATGAAATTCCATCTTTATATGTAAGGGGAAATTGAATGAGAATCTAGTTACCTGGTATTTCAGAATTTGAAAATTGAACCGCAACTTGTTCAGGAGAGTGATCCTTCGTTATGAGCGCAGTCTGTAGGAAGTCTCGTTCATATAATTCTTGACTCTAATAAGGAAATCCTGATTGCGCTTATTACCGCAGAAACAGTAAGAATTTCAAATTTTGATTCACATATAAGTGACGTAAAGATACGGCTTTCGCAAAATGAAACAATTCATTCTGCTTTTTTGCTAAATAATCAAAAATTTATTGTCTGCATATGTAAAGAGGAAATTGATCTTATTGCGAATTTCTTGTTTGATTCTTCAAATAAAATAAAACGAAGAACCTATCGATATCAAATAATCTCGTTTGAGGATGGAAATATTAATATGCAAACTGCAAGAGTTAGAAATACAAAAGCCAGGTTGATGAATGTTTTTGAAAGCTTAAGATTGTAATATAACATCTTTTTTATCTCAAAGAGGTGGAGGTAGAAGTACAAGATGTGAGCCCCATCATCATAACAGATAGAGGGATTTCGGTTATAAAGGCAGATGGTAATCCCATTCTCCTCGATGCTAAAACCCTCAAAAAACAATAGTAACCAAAAAGCAAAAAGGCAAAAAAAAGCTTAGTCGCAGATGACTAAGCTTTTTTTCTTTTACCAGCCATAAACTTCTAGGTAGCGTTTTGCTGAAGCATCCCAGCTAAAGTCTTTTTTCATACCGCGCAGTTTCATTGCTTCTATATGTGCTTTTTTATTGTACCAGGCATAGATAGCCCAACCGACAGTGTCATAGATACTTCCCGGTGTAAGATTGTCGAAAACAAAACCCGTGCCCTCCCCCGTCTCTTCGTTGTAGTTTTCAACGGTATCGGCTAAGCCACCAGTTCGTCGCACTATAGGAAGTTTATGGAACACTTCCTATAG